>JAFWJP010000222.1 GCA_017514645.1 Solobacterium sp.
CATATGAAAAGGCAAAGGAAGCACTGGAGACAACCGGCGGTGATGTGATCGGTGCAATCATTCTGCTGGAAAGAGAAGCTAAGCCGGGGACAGAGAAAACCTTCACGGAATACAAGACCTATGAAGAGGAACCGACAAAGGAACTCAATATGGATGATCTGCCTGATCTGGAAGAACTCGGCGATAAGCTGAAGGAAATCATCGAGAAGGGCAGTGTGACAAGGATCCAGCTCCGTAAAGGTGCCAAGGTCCTGATGAGCGTACCGGTCACGACAGGCATCGCGGGCGGTATCATCGGTGCATGGGTGGCACCCTGGATCGTGATTCCCGGCGCGCTGGCTGTCTACGGTACCAAGTGCAGCATCGATATCATCAAGGAAGACGGTACGATCGAAACGATCTTCAAGAGAAACTAAGTCTGTAAAAGATGCGGGAGACCGTATCTTTTTCATATGAAAAGAACCCGTTCAGGTTCTTTTTGACAGCAGGATCCGGTCATTGTCCAGTGCTCTGCCTTCTTTCTGACGGAACAGATGAAGCAGATCATCCACGGACAGTGACTTTCTTTGTTCTTCTTCCAGATCCAGTACGATACGGCCCTCCGCCATCATCAGTGTCCGGTTTCCATAGGTCAGTGCCTGTTCCAGATTATGTGTGATCATCAGGCAGGTGATTCTGTGTTCCTTGATGATCCTGTCGGACAAAGTCATGATCTTTCCGGCAGCCTGGGGATCCAGGGCTGCGGTATGTTCATCCATCAGCAGGATTCTGGGCGGTACGATCGTTGCCATCAGAAGGGTCAGTGCCTGTCTCTGACCGCCCGACAATGTCCCGACCGGAGAGTGCAGACGTTCCTCCAGACCAAGATCCAGCTGACGAAGCTGATCCTTGAAGGCTTCTTCATCTGCTTTTGTAATGCGTGAGAAGATGCCTGAGTGACCTGCCCGCAGATAGGCAAGTGCCAGATTCTCTTCGATTGTCATGTGAGGTGCTGTGCCCCGCAGGGGATCCTGGAACAGCCTGCCGATATACTTTGCCCGTTTGTGGGACGGTGTAAAAGTGATATTCGTTCCGTCGAGGATGATCTTTCCCTGATCCGGCAGAAAGTCTCCGGCAATAGCGTTGAACAGTGTGGACTTGCCTGCTCCGTTTGAACCGACGATGGTGATGAAATCGCCGTCTTTGACATCCAGGGAAATATCCTGCAGCGCTGTCTTTTCATTGACGGTACCGATGTTGAACGTTTTGGATAAACCGGAGATCCTCAGCATCTGCTTTCCCTCCTTGCCCGTTCTGTTTCAGCGATATTCTGCCGGATCGTCGGCGCGGCGATGGCTATGGCGACAATCAGCGCTGTCATCAGTTTCAGACATTCGATCGGGATGATCCGGGTCATCAGGATCCCGGCATAGAGAAAGCGGTAGACCAGGTTCCCGACAAGACAGGCGATGATGTTCCGGGTGATGGAACGCCTGCCCTGGACAAGGGTTTCTCCGATGATCAGACAGGCCAGTCCGATTACCACGATTCCGGTACCGGCATTGATGTCCGCGGATTTCTGCAGCTGTCCTGCCAGTGCGCCTGACAATGCGGTAAAGCAGTTGGCCAGGGTCAGACCGATCAGGATCGTATGTTTCGGGTTGATCGATGACGAAGACACCATGGCCATATTGTCACCGGAAGCCCGGATGGACAGTCCCAGGCGGGTACTGAGGAACCACTTCACAAAGCACATGCAGAGAAGGCTGATTCCCGCCCCGAGGATCACTGTGTACCATCTTCCGCCGATACCGGTCTGTTTGAACAGGGTGAACACCGTGGTGCTCTTGAGCAGAGAAGCGTTGGAACTCCAGCCCATGACCATCAGGTTGATGGTATACAGTCCGGTGTTGGTCACGATTCCTGCTAGAATGGCGGGGACTCCGAGCCGGGTCTGCAGCAGAGCAGTCATACAGCCTGCACAGGCACCGGCTGCGATTGCCAGTACAAGTCCCGCAGCAGGATGCCCTGAGGCGGCTGATACCACGGATACAGCCATCCCCAGGACAAAACATCCGTCTGTTGTCAGATCAGCGATATTGAGGATCCGGTAGCTGATGAACAGTGCCAGTCCTACCAGAGAGTAGATACAGCCCAGTTCCAGTGCCGTCTGTGTAATGTAAAGCATGAAAGCTCAGTCCTCGCTTGTCACAACTTCCACAACTTCACCGAACGAAGCGAAAACAGACGGATCTGCACCAAGCGCATCTGCTGTTTCCGTGTTGACGGTAATGATACCGCCGGGCATGACTTCAAAGCTTCCTGCGGTTCCGGTCGCATCGATTCCTTCGCTTACAGCTTTGAAGGCGATGTCCGCCGTAGTCTTTCCCAGCTCGGTATAGTTGACGCCGCAGGTCGCAAACGCACCGTTGCGTACAAACGAATCAGCACCTGCATAGTGCGGGATCCCGGCTTCGGCGAACATGCCGGCAATTGCCAGTTCCGCCGCCATGACAACGTTGTCTGTCGGAGTAAATACTGCATCAACATCCGCAGCGATCAGGCTGCTGGCTGCCTGAATGATCTCATCGTTGGTATTTCCGGTGACTTCTACATAATCAATGCCCTTGCCGTCAAGGTATGTCTTGGCTTCTTCGATCGGCATGAGGCTGTTCGTTTCACTCTTGGAGTAAAGCAGACCGATCGTGTTTGCGCCCGGATCCGCTGTGAAGATCATATCCATGATCTGGGCGGTGTTCAGGGCATCGCTGGTGCCGGTGACATAGGGAATATCAGTGAGTTCGGCAGACGCCGGGTCGGAAACGGCGGCGAAGATGACCGGTGTTCCGGAGTCTGCGGCAGCTGCGGTCATTGTCTGTGCCGCAAGGGTCGCGATCGGTATGATGGCATCCACACCGTCTGCCAGTGCCTGGGAAGCGATCTGCTGCAGTACGCTCTGATCGTTCTGTCCGGAGTAGACCGTATATTCGATCGTGATGCCGTTTTCTTCGGCCAGGGCGTCGAATTCATCAGTCACTGCAATGGCGATCTCATCGAGGGAAGCGTGGTCGAGCTGCTTGACAACGGCGACTTTGTACACCGTAGTTTCATCTGCTGTCGGTTCGTCTGCGGCACATGCGCCGGCTGTGAGCAGGGTAACTGCCATCGCTGTTTTCAGAATTGCTGAGTGTTTCATACATTCCTCCTCTTTGAGTGATAGATGATCCGTTAGCCAGGAAACAAAAAGGCTTCTGTCCTTGAGACAAAAGCCTGTAACTTCTGCGATACCACTCAAATTGATGCAGCTGTTTCTTCTGCATCCTCTCGCTTTGCGCACC
>JAFWJP010000223.1 GCA_017514645.1 Solobacterium sp.
ATCTGAAAACACTCGTCGGGGAATCGCATTACGGTGTGGAACTGCTCGGATGGGCATCCGGTGCAGAGGAACTGGACACAATGATGGATGCCGTTCTTTCGGAAGACAAGTATGCATGTCTCGGAGCACTGGGTGAACCGTCTCTTCTGCTCGCCGATCATTCGGATGCGTATGATTACGCACTCTGGCTGATCGTTCCGAACACAGACTATGAAATGAATATCACCATCAGCGGGTATGACTGGATGACGGACAACGTAACCGGAACACTCTATGAGGGGAATTTTGACCGTCCTCTGCTGCTGGCAGCGGATGATGCCTACGGTGACCGCAACATCCGGATCCTTGCGGTGGACAGGAATGCCGGTGAGTTCTATTACTGTCCCTTCATCAACATCAATTCACCTCAGGTGAATACGGATTATTACATGGGTATCATCGACATTACAGACTATGATCGTCTGTATACGGAAGATTTCCCGTCCTACAAACAGGGGCTGTTTGACCGTGTCAGCCAGCTTCCGGAAGTCAGAGACGCCGTACTGCAGGGATATGCGTTCGCATTTCTCTGGGAGATGGGTGTGAACGGGCACAATCATGTGATCTATGCGCTGTATGACGGCGCAGATGTTTCGTCTTCGGATCCGAAGGTGTTCTATGCCCTCAGACCGGATGATCCGGACGTCCTGCGTTCGGAAGATCTGGCATACTGGACCATAGCAAAGGAGTAATCACATGAGTGAGAAGAAACTGGTTCTGCTTCATTCCAACGACATGCACGGGCATTTCGTGCCCGAGATCATTGACGATCAGATGACCGGCGGACTTCCCGTACTTGCCGGATATCTGAAAAAAACCCGGAAAAAGGAAAAAAACGTCATCTATGCCATAGCCGGGGATATGTTCCGCGGTTCGATCATTGACAGTGAGTATCTCGGTCTTTCCACGATCGATCTCGTCAATCTGCTGGACCCGGATGTTGCGGCCCTGGGAAACCATGAAGTCGACTACGGCGTAGCCCATCTGCTCTTTCTGGAGAAATGTGCCCGTTTTCCGCTGATCAATGCCAATCTGTTCGTGACATTGAACAATGCACGTCTCTTCCAGCCGTATGTGAACGTGGAGGTCGGCGGGATGCGGGTCATGTTCATCGGCATCCTGACGGAGGAAGTCCTCTCCATGACCAAAAACGAGAAGGTCATCGGCTCCTTCATCGATATCGAAGAAGCTGCCAAGGAAGTCGGTGTCATCTGTGACAATTACCGGACAACAAGCACGGATATGACAGTCCTGCTGACGCATGTCGGCATTGAGGAAGACCGTAAGCTGGCAGAACTGCTGAAACCGGAATATGGTGTCGACATCATCATCGGTGCCCATACGCACACGTTCATGGATCAGCCGGAATATGTCAACGGTATTCCGATCGTCCAGGCGGGATGGGCAAACCTCGGCCTGGGACGGTTTGATATCAGCTATGATGACGAAGCACACCGGATCACGGATCTGCAGTGGAAGTATATTCCCATCCGCAAGGGACTGGCACGCCCGGATCCCGTCATGAAGGATCTGCTCAACCGCTACAAGAACGAAACGGATAACAAATACAAGCGGATCGTCACCCGGTTTGCCAGAAAGCTGACGCATCCTTCCCGGATCCAGGAAACAGAGATGGGAAACCTGTATGCGGATATTCTGCAGGTCGACAGTTCGTTTGATATTATGCTGTTCGGCTCAGGTTCCATCCGCAAGACGGAAATGGGACCGATCGTTGAATACCAGGATATGCTCGAGAATACACCGTATGATGACGCGCTGTGGATGGTGAAGGTCACCGGAAAGCAGTTCCGGCAGATCGTCAGACATCTGTTCCGGGACGAGGCCTGGCTCGGTCATACCGAGTTCTATCAGTTCAGCAAAGGCGTACGTCTGCTCTACCGCAAGAGTATGCACGAGCTGCTGGAATGCCGCTATCAGGGCAGGGAGATCGAAGATGATCAGGAACTGCTGATCGCTCTGCAGAACTATCATTACCAGTCCTTTACGGAATTCCTGGGCGTTGATATCGAAGAAGTAAAGAAGAACATGAAGCCGCGGATCGTCGCGACCACCGTAAACAACATCATCGAAGAGTATCTATCAGTCAATCAGGGACTGGATGCCCATGTAGAGGGAAGAATCGAGATCCTGGAATGATTCCGGAAAAGAGGGAGGCCTGAAGGCCTCTACTCATATGACAATATGAGAAAAGTATCTGTC
>JAFWJP010000224.1 GCA_017514645.1 Solobacterium sp.
CAAATGCCGCAAGTGCGCATTCATACGGGTACATCGTCTGCGCTGCCCGCTGCGGGATCACCGCATGTCCGGGATAGAGCGACATATGCACAAGAGCACCGGTGATGCTGGCAGTATCCGTCCTGCCGAAGTAGTTCCGCAGATCCACGGCATTCAGCACCGAAGGCATCCGGTAGTCTTCATAGGCACACGGTGCAAATCTTGCCAGGATCCGGTCAGCGGCTTCTTCATAGGTCAGGATCCTGCGGATATCCGCCCCTGCCATGGTCAGAAGTTCATCCATGATGCTGTAGAAGACTTCCTCCCTGCTGAGTACCTTACGGCAGGTATTCTGCATCAGGCGATCCATGACCGGCTGATCGCTCCGCAGCAGTTCGCTGACAGCCCCTGCCCGGAAAGCGTTGTTTTCAATGATCGCCAGTTCCCGTTCAAAACTGTCAAACCAGGCAGGGATCGTTTTTCTGTCGAACGTATACGCACAGCCGGCATACCTGCCGTACACCTTCATCACATCGTTGTATCCGCAGATACCCAGCCTGTTCAGCGTATCACTGCTGAAATCCATGAAGGTGCCGGTATCGCTGGTCGGACAGATATAGGTGATGAAGCTTCTGTTCATATACTGGGGATGCTGGGGGCGATGATGAAGATCAATGACTATGATCTCTTCCGCGCCGAGCCGCAGCGCTTCATCGACCGGAAGATTGTCGTAATACCCGCCGTCGATGAATTCCCCTTTATCAAACTTATGGACCGGGAATACCGGATACGCAGAAGCCGAAGAGATCAGCCACTGCAGTCCGTCATCCGCCATCATGTGCTTTGTTACATAGAGAGGCCTCATAAGCGGAAACTGCACCGTCACACAGCCGAAATCCGTATCTGACTTCATGAATCCTTCCGGATCAAACAAAGCCTCTGCCCGTTCAATGAACGGTGAGATATCCGCGCCGCCGCTGTGGACATACTGGCTCAGCAATGTACGCATTCCCGCATTGTTGAACAGGGATTCCCAGGTGAAGTCTGTCGGCAGTTCACCTCTGATGATATCTTCCCTCTGCAGGTTTGCCCACAGATCATCCATTTTTTCATAGTCCTTCTGAACGATCAGCGCCGCATTCAGAGCACCGACAGACGTACCTGTTACCAGATCCCAGTCATCCATGCCCAGTTCGCACAACGCTTTCACAGCCCCGTTTTCATAGACACCGCGGGTACCGCCGCCCGATAGAACCATTGCTTTTTTCTTCTTCAGCATGTGATTCATTTTATCATGCTTTGGGAACTTATGGGATTCTTTCCGATTTCAGGTATAATAATAAACGGAGGATTAACATACCATGAAACTGAATGTAGCCGTGATCTTCGGCAGTGAGACCGTAGAGCACGAAGTAAGTGTAATATCCGCGCACCAGGCAATGGAAGCGCTTGACCCGGACCGGTACCATGTACTGCCGATCTATATTTCCAAGGACCGCAGATTCTATTATTCCGAAGGACTCCGCAGTATGGATGCCTACCGGGATCTGTCAAAGATTCCTTCCATGGCGCAACAGATCACCTTCGGCATCATCGATAACCGTACCTGGATCCTTCCCGTCAAGCAGGGATTCTTTGCCAGAAAGCCGATCGAACCGATCGATGTCGCAATTCCCGTCATGCACGGAACCTACGGTGAGGACGGCATGATTGCCGGCCTGCTGGAAGCTTACCGTATTCCCTACACATCCTGTGATCTGATCGCTGCCGGTGTCGGTCAGGACAAAGTGCTTCAGAAGCATATCCTGAATGACAACGGTCTGCCGCTGACCCGCTGGTTCTGGGTCTGGGCGGATGAGATCGATACCAACCGGGAAGAAGTCCTGAAGAAAGTGCACAAGCTCATCTACCCGGTCATTCTCAAACCGGCGCGGACCGGCAGTTCTGTCGGCATTTCCATTGCGCACAACGATGAAGAATACCTGGAATGCTTTGAAGAAGCCCGTCAGTATGATGAGAAGATCATCACGGAAAAAGTCATCAAGCCGATGCGCGAGATCAACTGCTCGGTCCTCGGTGAAGGAACCGAAGCCATTACCAGCGTTCTGGAAGAAGTCTCCCACGGAGACAGCGGACTGCTGGACTTCAAGGATAAATATCTCGGAAACAGCGGAAAGAACGGTGCCAAGGGAACTCCCTCCAAAGGCATGGCATCCGCAGCCCGGATCGTTCCTGCACCTCTTGATGATGCGCAGACTGCCTATATCAAGGAACTCGCCCTGAAGACATTCCGTGTTCTCGGCTGTGCCGGTGTATGCCGCATCGACTTCCTGATGGATGCGGAAACGAAGACGGTCTATGTCAACGAGATCAATACGATTCCCGGATCCCTGTCCTTCTACCTGTGGAAGGAAGCAGGTGTCAGTTTCCCGGAACTGATGGACCGGCTCGTGGACATTGCCCTGGAAAGAGAGCGCAGGCGTTCAAGAATGACGTTCTCCTATGATTCCAACCTTCTCGCCGCTTACAATGCCAACGGTACAAAAGGTTCCAAAGGAGCCAAGAAAATATAATCAAGGGAAAGGAAACAGATTATGGCTACACCTCATAACAGTGCGGAAAACGGCAAGTTTGCCAAAACAGTCCTGATGCCCGGTGATCCGCTCCGGGCGAAATTCATCGCAGAACATTTCCTGGAGGACGCTGAACTCGTAACTTCAGTGCGCAATGTCCTGGGCTATACAGGCACATACAAAGGAAAGCGTGTTTCTGTCATGGCTTCCGGTATGGGAATGCCCAGTATCGGCATCTATTCCTACGAGCTCTTCAAGTTCTACGGTGTTGAAAACATCATCCGTGTCGGATCGACCGGTGCCTGCGACCCGGACCTCAAACTGTTCGATGTCATTCTGGCCAATGATGCCTACTCCACCAGCACCTATGCAAAGAACTTTGCCGGTATTGAAGATCACATCATGACACCGGCACCGGAACTGAATGCCCGCATCGAAGCCGCAGCGGAGAAACTCGGCAAGAAGATCATCAAAGGCCGTGTCGGCAGTTCCGACAACTTCTACTATGCAACGACACCGGAAGATGTCCACGCGACACAGGGAGTCATCTGTCTGGAAATGGAAAGCTTTGCCCTCTTCACCAATGCAAAGGTCCTGGGCAAGAAAGCAGCCTGCCTGTTGACAGTATCCGACAGTCTCATCACCAATGAAGAGACAACATCCGATCAGCGTGAAAAAGCATTCACCGATATGATGGAAATCGCGCTGGAAGCTGCAGAATAACAAAAGAAAAGGCAGGAACCCGACCGGTCGACCGGTTCAGTTCCTGCTTTTTATAATGCCTTGATGATTCTGCGCATGTAGGCACTGAAATCATCTGCGATGACCCTGCCGACTTCGTTGACCTCTTCTGTCGTCAGCGGCTGATCCAGGATCCCTGCAGCCATATTCGTCATGACAGACAGCGCCAGTACAGGCAGTCCGCAGTGCGCAGCAGTCAGCGCTTCCGTTACCGTCGACATCCCGACAGCGTCCGCTCCGAGTATCCTCGCTGCCCTGATCTCTGCCGGTGTCTCGAACTGCGGTCCGGTGAAGAACATATAGACACCCTCATGTACCCGCAGCGGCGTACCCTCCGCACACTGCAGAGCCAGTTCTCTCAGTTCCGGTGTATACATCCGTCCGGTATCAAAGAACCGGTGACCGAATTCCTCGATATTCCTTCCCCGCAGAGGACTGTCACCGTTCAGCTTGATATGATCCTTCATGATCATGATGTCACCTGGATGATAGTCTGTATTGACTGCACCTGCCGCATTGGTCAGGATCAGCTGCTTCACCCCGACCAGCTTGAACAGACGTACCGGAAGAACCAGCTGTTCATAGTCGTAGCCTTCATACGTGTGGAACCTTCCGGACATGCAGAGAACGTGTTTTCCCTCAACTGTACCGTAGATCAGCTTCCCGGCATGCCCGGGTGCCGTTGAAACCAGAAAATGCGGGATATCACGGTAGTCGATGACCACCGGGTCTTCAATACGGCCGGCAAACGGTCCGAGCGCCGATCCCAGGATCAGCCCGGTCTCAGGGATCCCCGGCAGCCTCTGCAGGACATAGTCCGCCATTTCTCTGTAATCATCATACGTCATGTTCATATCTTTTACCTCCGTATCACTGCGGCAGGACAGTTGCCGGATTCAGCTCGTTATTGATGGCGGTACCGGCAATCTTCCAGCCGTTTTCCGTCTGTACGAACGTCAGCTGATACCCGCAGTGCCATGTCCTGTGCACTTCACCATTGTCCGCATAGTAATCAAACACAATATGGGCGGCAATCACATCGTCGCTCTGATAGACCGCCTTCAGCACCTGTGCATTGGAAAATTCCGATGTACTGTGCGATGTAAACCAGTAATTCTGCAGCGTCGCATACCGGCTGTACCACGTTGTATTGGTCAGGGATACTGCCGCGACCTGGGCCAGGGAAGCATCCTGTGCCGGATAAGCGGCCAGCAGTTCAGCATCCCGGATCATTTCCTCCAGAAGCGCTTCATCCGTTACTTCCTTTCCGGCCAGATAATGTCCGGACAGTACATCCTTCAGCAATACCCATTCATCCGCTTCCGGTTCTCCCAGCAGCGGACCAACTTCATATACATCTACAGATACCTTTTCCGCAGTAACCGGAAACTGTTCACAGTTCACTGCCGGCACATCCGACTCCTTCAGGTATTCCTTTCCGAGAACATTGCCGTTGATCTTCAGTTCTGTTCCCGCAGGCACTTCAATGATGGCTGTACCGTTTCCTTCCAGCGGCAGCGCAGCACACATGTTTCCTTCTGCATCTTCCTGTACCACTGCTTCGGCGAGATAGGTATCACCGGCATAGATCCGCCACTCCCCATCCACATTCCGGTAGGTCAGCGCTTCTCTTCCGTAATGATCCAGCAGTCCCTCCAGATATGCTGTATATCCGGCTTCGCTGTCAAGGTTCGGCCGCACAGCCTGTGTTTCCCGGTACAGATCACTGAAATCCCCGGATACCAGATCTTCCAGCAATCCTTCCATCGCTGTCTCCGGCATTTTCTTTTCTTCTTCAATGAAGCGTTTTCCGGCAGACAGCGCCAGTGCCTTTCCTGCGCCGGCAATGATCAGTACCAGAAGGAGAAGGAAACCAAGTGCCGGCGCGGCTTTGATTCTCTTTTTCATTCGTCTTCCCCTTTCACGAGGATGACCGAAGGAAGGTTCCTCGAATTATACATGGAAACCGGGTAATGAACATATTCATCGTCATAGATCATGACGGAGGAATTCCCTCCGTCCAGGTTACCGGCGTTGACTGCTTCATATTCCTGGAAGATTGCGATGACATCCTCATATTTGGCTCCGAATGAAGACGGACCTCTGCCGTCAATCACCAGCAGCAGGAATGTTCCGTCCGCTTTCTGACCGATCGCTGTACGTGGATTGAGCATGTTCAGATTATCGGTACCCGGCACATAGGTAATACGACCGTCCGTGATGAACGTCGGGCCGAACGTAACAGCTTCCACAACACCCATGGCCAGCGCCTCTTCTCCGGAACACGTTGTGGTGACCAGTTTATGATCGGCTGTGATTCCGACGATCGGCTGAGGTGCTCCGCCGGAAACGAGTTTTCCGTCCATGATGACGATTCCTGCAGGGATACTGCCGTCACCGGTACCGCCGGCATCTTCAAATCCGCCGCCGTTGATTCCACCTGCTGCATGATGCAGTTCCACATAATCCTCCAGTTCCGGTGCTGCTCCTCCGGAGCCAAGCCTCGGATTGATGGCAATGAATACCTTGGAAGGATCTTCCACGACCATCATATATCCCTCATAGGTCGGCGCATAGATATGCTCAATGATGATTCCGTCACCGTTGCCGTCCCGGTCTTCTTCCGGCGAATAGTCCAGCCATGCCGGCCTGTTCTCCGCCGTTACCGGCGCTTCCGTACGGATCCTGCGGATCTCTTCCTCAGTAAAGTAACGTTCCGCAATGCGGTATTCCGGACTTCCTTCCTTCAGGGAACGGAATGCCTGCTCACTGTAAAGCCGGTGATCACCGGCATACTTTTCCTGAAAATAAAAATGTCCGGCCAGGCAGCCTGACGCTGCCGCAGTCACAATGCACATCAGTGCATAAAGACCTGCCGGAATCCCCTTTTTCTTTCCTTGTGCCATTGTTGTTATCCCCTGTGCAATTCAATTATAAACAGGAATCCGGGTACCTGAAAGAAAAACTATAAGAAGGAATAGAATGTAAGCACCAAGTAGATCACGATCATTGTGCAGAGGATCAGCGCCTGCTTTCCCCGGTGCTGTGTCAGCAGGCCGGCAAACTCCCTGACCGAAGCATTCGGCCAGAAATACCATTTCGTCTTTGCGCCCATGCCGACTGCCCGCATCTTGACAAACCGGGCATACAGACCGCTGCGGAACACATGATAATTCGTTGTGGAGAATGCAATGTTCCCGCCGTTTCCGTGGGCAAGGATCATCTCCCGGGCATTTTTCATGTTTTCATAGGTATCCGCAGAATTCTCTTCCACAAGGATCCGCTCTTCCGGTACACCGTGCTCCACCAGATAGTTACGGATCGACATTCCCTCGGAAATGACTTCATCAGGACCTTTCCCGCCGGTTGGAACGAAATACAGATCACGGCCGGTCTGTTCCTTCTGCCTGCGTGCAAATGCCAGAGCCCTGTCAATTCTTCCCTGCAGCAGCGGTGTCGGTGTTCCGTCTTCACGCAGACCGCAGCCCAGAATGATCAGATAATCCTTGTTGCAGGCAGGTTCATGAACAGCCGCAATCACATCCGCGATGATCGTTCCGATCATCATACATTCAAAGTACAGATAGACTGCCGCAAACAGATTGGCACCCAGATCATGCAGCAGTACCTCTGCCATACTTCCGGACGCATAGTAATTGTACCGGTACAGGAAGATCTCACCCCCTGCCAGCAGAACCGCCAGAATGATGCCCAGAAGATTCGTGAAGCGGAAACCCCCCCGGCGGATCAGGA
>JAFWJP010000225.1 GCA_017514645.1 Solobacterium sp.
CAGTCATCATCAACGATAACTTCCCGGAACTGCATGATTTCTGCGCGGACAGGATGATCAGCGGACATTTCAGCAGTGAGCGTACTGAGCGTGTACGCTGGCTGGAGGACGATCTGCGTTCAGGCAGATGCGGAAGAACGATCCTGATCATTACCGATGTATCAGCGTTTCTTGACAGTTCTCCGGATCATGCAGGATATCTTGGATACTGGCTGGAGAATTCGGAGATGCTGAAACTCACGCTTATCGTGTTCGCTTCTGCAGCACAGAGCGTTCCGTATCGTCTGCTATCGTTGTTCCGTGACCGGATCAGCCTGAGAAACGAGAACCTGCAGGATCTCAGTCTTCTGTTTGAAAGGAATGTTACGGATACTGTCAAGGATAACCGTCACGGGCTCATGAAGCTTGACCGGGTCCTGCACTTCTGCTGGCCGGAGATCAGACCGTACACATTCTCGATGAAATCAATGTCCGGATATCATGTAATGAAGATACCGGAACCCTATCTGCCGGATTACGCCATCGTCGGCATGAGGCTCAGGGATCATCAGGATATCCCGGCAGATGAACGGATGCTGATCGTATCTGACAACGAGGAGATGATCGGTCTGTATGATAAACGCTTGCGCTCTGCCGGCTTCAATGTACGTATTCTTCGAAGTGAAACAGATGTCGAAGGGATACGTGGTCCTTTGATCTGTACAGAAGCACGATTCCGTCACAATCCGTCATTCTACAGCGGTACAGTGCTGTATTGTGGGTCACAGTACCGTTCATACTACATGTTTCCGGCTCTGCGGGAAAACATTCCGGATCACTGCGGTGTGCTGGTATCAGCCGGCAGGGCAGAAGTCATCTATCTTGTCAATGAACGGTAATGTCCATTTATTCATCGAGATCGCAGCACTCCGCAAAACTTACGAATGTCTGTTCCACCGGGATTTTTCCATAGATGAAAACATGTCTATCCTGATGGAACTGATTCACAATGATACATCCGGTCTGTTTACATATGATTCAGATACCGCAGTGATTGAAAAATCAACCGGAATGATCTGTGACAGGTTTGTCGATCTTGCACGTCTCAATGTACAGGACGGAATGACGCTTATTGTGTTCTGAGCATGTTTTTCAATTCAGCGTTCTTGCGTTATAATGGCGCATATGGACGCTGTTTTATTGATTGACAAGCCTGCAGGGATGACATCATTTCAGGTTGTGGCAGCCTGCAGAAGGTATTTTCACGAGAAAAAAGCCGGACATACCGGAACACTGGATCCCAATGCCAGGGGTCTGATGATCGTTCTGCTGGGCAGATACACCAAACTGGTACCATATTGTGCTTCGAATCATAAGCACTATACTGCCGAATTCGTCATGGGGAGATCCTATGATACAGAAGACGTTTGGGGAACTCCGACTGCGGAACGTGTGCCGGCAGATCATTCTGAAACGGAACTCAAAGCTGCTGCGGAAGCATTTCTCGGGGACATTGATCAGGTTCCGCCGATGTATTCCGCAATCAAGATCGATGGCCGTAAACTGTATGAAATGGCCAGAAAAGGCGAAACGGTGGAACGGAAAGCCCGCAGGGTGCATGTCAGCAGTCTTTCGGTACAGCATATGCACGATATGACCTACAGGATGGATGCGGTGGTATCCTCCGGAACCTATATCAGAACGCTGATAGCTGATTACTGTGCTGAACTTGAAGAACTTGGCGCCATGAGTGCACTGACAAGACAGTCGATTGAACATCTTTCCCTGGATGAAGCAGATCCGCTCGATGATCTTCTGGCCGGCAGGTATCACCTGCAGAATGCCTGCAGTGTACTTGATCCGGCAATCACTCAGATTCCCTTTGCGGATACGGAACGCATCAGGAACGGAAGAGCAGTCAGGCTATCCTGTTCGGAGGATATGGTCATTCTTGTGGCCGAAGGAGAGCCGCTGGCAGCCTATGAAAAGCGCAGTGATGGTCTGTACCATTGTGTCAGGGGGTTATTCTGATGGAAGTCATACATCTTGATGTGCAGGACAATACAGTATATGAACCAGCCGTTATCTGCGTCGGATACTTTGATGGTCTGCACAGGGGACATATGACACTGATCCGGAAGACACTGCAGGCAGCTGCAGAAAGAAACCGGAAGAGTGCGCTGTTTACCTTTGATCCTGATCCTGCTGTCACGGTTGCCGGTGCCAGGGATATCAGACATATCACGCCTCTTGCTGAAAAACTGAGGCTGCTGGATGAAACGGGCATTGACATTGTGTATATACTGTCCTTTACGAAAGAAACATCACAGCTTTCCCACCAGGATTTTACGTCTTTTTTCGTCCGTACACTGCGGCCTGAGGCGATCATCTGCGGCTTTGATTATCATTACGGCATGGGCGGACGCGGTACCTACGAAACACTGCGGCAGGAAGCAGATTGTCCGGTATATGTCATTGAATCTGTTGACGAAAGCGGCACAAAGATCTCCAGTACACGGATCATTCAGTGCATTCAGCGAGGAGATGTGAAAGAAGCTTCAATCCTTCTGGGCAGATACTATTCGGTTTCGGGCAAAGTCGTGCATGGCAGGGGCAAAGGGCATCTGTACGGTTTTCCGACAGCCAATGTACATATCGAGCATGAATACATCCGTCCGATGCCTGGTGTATACAGCGGCTATCTGACGGTGAACGGAATCTCGTACAAAGCAATGATCAATATCGGTCATAACCCTACGTACAACTATAGAAGCCATTTGTCTGTAGAGGCGCATATCCTCGATTTCAGCGATGATATCTATGAAGAGGAAGTCCGGGTCTCCTTTGTTGACTTCATGCGTCCGGAGCGCCGTTTCGGGTCTGCAGACGAACTTCTGGAACAGCTCGGCAAGGACAGGGAACGCGTGAGGGAGGAACTTCCATGTACAATGAAGAATTCCTGAACATGATCAAGGATATGCTCGGTGATGAATACAATGACTATCTGGAAGAGACATCACGGGAACCGCGGCGCGGCTTCCGCGTCAACCCGCTGAAGATCAGCATTGATGACTGGAAGCGGATCACATCACTGCCTGCAGAAAAATCACCGTTCGCACCGAACGGTTTCTACAATACGACCGGTCACGGAATCGGCAATCTGCCGGAAGTGCGCTGCGGTGCCGTATACCCTCAGGAACCCAGTGCTTCATCTGCTGTTGCGTCCGTGGAGATCCGTCCGGGAATGAGGATCCTGGACCTCTGCGCAGCACCTGGTTCAAAATCAACACAGATTGCTGAACAACTGGGCAATGAAGGACTGCTGGTTGCCAATGATATCAGCCGGAAGCGCAGTCTCGTACTGGCGGAGAATCTTGAACGCTGCGGGTGCTCATGTGCTCTGGTGCTCAACAGTGATCACCGGATGATCGCTGAAACGTATCCCGGTTTGTTTGATATCGTCTTCTGTGATGCACCATGTTCCGGTGAAGGTATGTTCCGCAAGGAAAGCGAAGCCTTGAAACAATGGTCCATGGACAATGTTCTTTTCTGTGCCGAACGGCAGAACGAGATTCTGGAGAGTGCAGTACAGTGTCTCAAGGGGGGAGGCCTGCTTGTATACAGTACCTGTACACTGAACACCATTGAAAACGAGCAGAACGTCGTCCGGCTGCTCAGACAGCATCCGGAACTGTCGATTGTATCGCTGCCCCATGATCATACACGGCCCGGATTTCCTTCGGATGTTCCTACTGACAGAGCGCAGAGGATCTTCCCGATGGACGGAGGGGAGGGGCACTTCGTCTGTGTGATGCGCAGGGAAACCCCTTCTGAATCCCGTTTACCCGCTCTGCAGAAAGAAGCTGTTCTGCCGAAAGAGGTCAGGGATTTCCTTGATGAACACCTGGTCAGGGGATATCCGTATTATTACAGGGTAAAGGATACCTTTTACGGCAGTTCGCATCCTCTGCCGGATACAGGCAGATGTTCCGTAATACGGCCCTTTGTACGTCTTGGGGAAGTACGCAGCGGCCGTTTTGAGCCGGACCACGCACTGGCTGTATCATCCTGGACGAAGCTCAGACGTACGATTGAATTGACGGAAGATGAGTGCAGTGCCTATCTGAAAGGGATGACGATCAATCATCCGGCACCGAAAGGATGGTATGCAGCCTGCTGGCAGGGAATGCCGCTGGGCTGGGTCAGAAGCGATGGCAGCATCCTGAAGAATAAGTATCCGAAAGCATACCGGATCCGCGGATGAATTGCTATAATAGGAAATGAGGTGAACACTATGGCGCAGGATTATGTAGTACTGAAAAACCGCAGCGAGAACGGAATGATCGCTGTCAATAAGGAAGTCATTCACTCCATCGCCCGTTTGTCACTGCGTGATATTGAAAACGCAGAGCCGGCAGACGGAACACTGACAGATGCTGTTCAGATCAGGATCGAGAAGAACCGTCTGTGGATCAGGACGGATATCCGTGTACTGTACGGTGCGAATGTCAACGCAACGTGTGAACTGGTACAGCGTACGATCTATGACAATGTTCTGTTCATGACCGGTCTGAAACCGTACAATGTTTCAGTAAGCGTTGCAGGTTTCACATTTTGATATTGACAACGGAAACAGGGAAAAGTAAGATATTACAGTAAATATGACGGAAAGCAGAAGCGCCGCTTCTCACCTGACATCCTGAAGGATCTGGGTTCATGCCGTGTACGTAGAGTATACTTTCGGCAGGTGCGGCTTCTGTACCTGCTTTCTTTGTCTGGAGGAGGTTATTTTTGCGCTACGATAAACCAAAGAGAAACGTACCGGAAGAACTGGTAAACGAAAACATCCGCTTTCACGAAGTACTTGTGATCGGCCCGAACGGGGAACAGATGG
>JAFWJP010000226.1 GCA_017514645.1 Solobacterium sp.
ACAAGGCCTTCATCGAAATCATGATCGAAGGCGATGCGAACGGACGCGGCTTCCAGTATCCGATCCCTACATATTCCATTACCAGGGATTTTGACTGGTCTGAGACCGAGAACAACAAGCTGCTGTTCGAAATGACAGCGAAATACGATACACCGTACTCCTCCAACTATATCAACAGTGATATGGAACCGAGCGATGTGCGTTCCATGTGCTGCCGTCTGCGGCTTGACCTGCGTGAGCTGCGCAAGAAGTCCGGAGGATTCTTCGGATCCGGTGAGTCCACAGGTTCTGTCGGTGTCGTCACCATCAACATGCCGAGACTTGCCTATCTGGCAGAGGATGAGGCAGACTTCTACAAGCGTCTGGACAAGCTGATGGACATTTCCGCGCGTTCGCTGAAGACGAAGCGTACGGTCATCACGAAGCTGCTGGAGCAGGGTCTGTATCCGTATACAAAGCGTTATCTGGGCACATTCGAGAACCATTTCTCCACAATCGGTCTGATCGGTATGAACGAAGCAGGTCTGAACGCGAAGTGGCTGAGAGCGGATATGACGGATCCGAAGGTCCAGAAGTTCACCCGTGAGGTTCTGAACCACATGCGTGAGCGTCTGTCCGACTACCAGGAGATATACGGTGATCTGTACAACCTCGAAGCAACACCGGCGGAATCCACAACGTACCGCTTTGCCAAGCATGACAAGGAAATGTATCCGGATATCATCACAGCGAACATGAACGGTACACCGTACTATACGAACTCTTCGCATCTGCCGGTCGGCTATACGGAGGATGTCTTCTCCGCTCTGGATATCCAGGATGATCTGCAGACGCTGTATACCTCCGGTACGGTCTTCCACGCATTCCTGGGTGAGAAACTGCCTGACTGGAAGGCTGCTGCGGTTCTGGTCCGCAAGATCGCTGAGAACTACAAGCTGCCGTATTATACGATTTCTCCGACCTATTCCGTCTGTGCCGATCATGGTTATCTGTCCGGTGAGCAGTATACCTGCCCGATCTGCGGCAAGAAGACCGAGGTCTACAGCCGTATCACCGGCTACTACCGTCCGGTTCAGAACTGGAATGACGGCAAGGCACAGGAGTTCAAGGACCGCAAGGTCTACAACATCGGTCTGTCCCACCTGACCCATACAGGACCGAATCCGGCACCGGTGGATACACCGGCCGAGGCTGATCCGGCCATCATGGAGGCGGTTCAGGAAGTACAGGATGAGATCCTGCTGTTCAAGACACCGACCTGCCCGAACTGCAAGGCAGCGGGTGCGCTGCTGGACAAAGCAGGGATCAGCTACAAGGCACTGAACGCAGATGCAGAACCGGAACTGGTCAAGGAGTACGGGATCAAGCAGGCTCCGACGCTGGTTGTTCTGAAGGACGGCGGATTTGAGAAGTACCGCGGTGTTTCGGACATCAAGGGCTGGCTGATGGGACGCTGAGCCATGGCGCTGTATGATGTGATCGTTGTCGGCGGAGGTGCCGCCGGCATGACAGCTGCACTGTATGCTCTGCGCAACGGGAAAACCGTTCTGATCCTGGAGAAGGAAGGTTTCGGCGGACAGATCACGCATTCTCCGAAGGTGGAAAATTATCCCGGAACCATGTCCATGAGCGGGAATGAGTTCGCAGATCATCTGTTTGAGCAGATCCTGGCCCAGGGTGCGGAATTCGAGATCGAAGCCGTAACGGAAATCGTTGACGGAGAGATCAAGACGGTAAAGACGGAAGACGGCAATGCCTACGAAGGGCGTACGGTTATTCTGGCAACCGGTGTGAAGCACCGCATGCTCGGTCTGGAAGGAGAGGAAGATCTCGTAGGAGAGGGTATCTCATTCTGCGCGGTCTGTGACGGTGATTTCTACAAGGGAAAGACCGTGTGCATGGCCGGGGGAGGAAACTCCGCCCTGCAGGAAGCCATCCTGCTGGCAGGCAAGTGCGCGAAGGTCATCATTCTGCAGGATCTGCCGGTGCTGACCGGAGAAGCGAAGCTGCAGGAAGTGCTGAAGCGCCAGGACAATGTTGAAGTGCATACCGGCATGCGGATCATCGCTCTGGAGACGGAGAATGGTGAATTCCGCGGTGTACGTACCCTCAATACGGAAACCGGGGAGGAAACGGTATTCACGGCGGACGGACTGTTCGTGGCAATCGGTCTGATTCCGGAGAACGATGCGTTCAGGAATCTGGTGCTGCTGGATGAGCGCGGTTACTTCGATACGGATGAGGGCTGTCTGACGAAGACGCCGGGTATCTATGTCGCAGGTGACTGCCGCAGGAAGAATGTACGCCAGCTGACGACGGCGGTTGCGGACGGCGCAACGGCTGCACTGGCGGCGTGCAGATATCTGCAGAATCTGTAAAGGAAAGGAACTTCTGTTCCGGAATGATCCGGGGCAGAAGTTTTTCTGTCCCCTGAGATCGCCTGATGAAAGAAAACGTTTTGACAGAACTTGATTTTTTGTACAGAAACTGTGGCATCTGCCGTTTCCGTGTGTTAGAATTTTCCACGTAAGACACGGGCTTGTTTTTTTGTTTACCGTGTCAGGAGGAAAACATCGTGATATATCTGATTCCTTGCATGGGTATTGTCGCTCTCTGCTTCGCTGCAGTCATGGCAAACAACCTGAAAAAAGAAGAAGTCGGTACGGATCGTATGAAGGAGATCTCTTCGGCGATCAAGGAAGGTGCTTCGGCATTCCTGGCTTCGGAGTACAAGATTCTGGCGATCTTTGTCGCAGTCATGTTCGTGATTCTGGGCATTGCGCTGAAGAACTGGATCGAGGCGTGCTGCTTCGTTGTCGGTGCGGTCTTCTCGTCCCTGACAGGTTTCTTCGGTATGCAGGTCGCAACAAATGCCAACGTACGTACAGCCAATGCGGCTCGTACATCCGGTATGCCGAAGGCACTGAGCATTGCATATCATGGCGGCGCTGTCATGGGTATGTGTGTTGTCGGTCTCGGTCTGCTCGGTGCGAGCGTGATCTATTTCGTGACAGGAAACGCGGACATTCTATTCGGATACAGCCTGGGTGCTTCGTCCGTAGCGCTGTTCAGCCGTGTCGGCGGCGGTATCTATACCAAGGCTGCTGACGTTGGTGCGGACCTGGTCGGTAAGGTCGAAAACAACATTCCGGAAGATGATCCCCGTAACCCGGCAGTCATTGCGGACAACGTCGGTGATAACGTCGGTGACGTTGCCGGTATGGGTGCTGACCTGTTTGAGTCCTATGTCGGTGCGCTGATTTCTGCGCTGACACTGGGTATTGCGGCATACGGTACAAACGGTGCGATGTATCCGCTGGCACTGGCTGCCTGCGGTATCTGCGCATCCATCATCGGTACCTTCTTCGTTAAGGGCAAGGAAGGCGGAGATCCGCAGAAGTCCCTGAACACAGGTTCCTATGTGGCTTATGTCATTGTTATTATCGCATCGATCGCCGGGGCGAAGATGTTCTTCGGCGGATTCACGAATGCGATTCCGGTTGTCTTCGGTCTGGCAGTCGGCTGGGTCATCGGTCAGGCAACAGAAGTGTTCACATCTTCTTCCTACAAGCATGTCAAGCACATTGCGGAAGAGTCCCAGACAGGTGCCGGTACAACGATCATCTCCGGTCTGGCAGTCGGTATGCGTTCCACAGTCATTCCGATCATCTTCATCTGTGTCGGTATCCTGGTATCCTATCTGGTAGCTGGTCTGTACGGTATCGCTCTGGCAGCGGTCGGTATGCTGGCAACGACAGGAAGCACGATCGCGGTCGATGCGTACGGTCCGATTGCGGACAACGCCGGCGGTATCGCTGAGATGAGCGAACTGGATGAGAGCGTCAGAGAGATCACGGACAAACTGGATTCTGTCGGTAATACGACAGCTGCGATCGGTAAGGGATTTGCGATCGGTTCCGCTGCGCTGACAGCGCTGGCACTGTTCGTTTCCTACGCGCAGGCAGTTGGTCTGAAGGGTATTGATATCATGAACCCGAGAGTTATCATCGGTCTGTTCGTCGGCGGTATGCTGACATTCCTGTTCTCGGCGATGACGATGGAGTCTGTTTCCAAAGCTGCGTACAAGATGATCGAGGAAGTACGCCGTCAGTTCCATGAAGATCCGGGAATCCTGGCCGGTACAAGCCGTCCGGACTACAAGACCTGCGTTGGTATTTCCACACAGGCAGCGCTGCATGAGATGCTGCTGCCGGGTATTCTGGCGGCGGTTGCTCCGGTTGCTGTCGGTCTGCTGCTCGGTGCGGAAGCGCTTGGCGGTATGCTGGCAGGTGCGCTGGTTACAGGTGTTCTGATGGCAATCTTCATGTCCAACTCCGGCGGAGCCTGGGACAATGCGAAGAAGTACATTGAGGAAGGCAACTTCGGCGGTAAGGGTTCTGAAGCGCATCATGCGGCTGTCGTCGGTGACACGGTCGGTGATCCGTTCAAGGATACTTCCGGTCCTTCCCTGAACATTCTGATCAAGCTGATGACGGTTGTATCCCTGGTCTTTGCACCGCTGTTCAACGCCATCGGTTCCCTGCTGTAATCAAATCAGATACATTGATGAAGAATGCCGCTGTATGCGGCATTTTTTCATACGGATGAGATGATATAATCGTGTCATGAACTACTATGAGATCCTTGGCGTGGATATCAATGCGGAACCGGAAGAGATCCGCCGTGCATACCGGGCACTGATCAAGCAGTACCATCCGGATGTCTATACCGGTGATAAAGCGTTTGCGGAAGAAAAGACCAAGGAACTGAACGAAGCGTATGCTGTTCTCAGAAACAATGCGAAGCGGGGTGAGTACGACCGTGAACTGGTCCGCGAGGATCAGTATGAACCGGAAGAGATCTTTGAGGTTCCTTCGTTCTCCCAGAACATCAAGGGTGTTCTGATCGGGGTCCTGATCTACGTCATCGCTCTGTTCGGGCTGCCGAAGGTCTTTGAACTGCTGTTCCGGATTCCGGGTGCCGGTGATTATCTGTATATGGTCCTGGAGTATCCGCATGGATCAATGCTGGTACAGTCGGTGATCTGTGCATTGTTTGCCAGGATCTTCTCGGTATTTCTCATGTACCTGGTGGATTACGGAGAGTCTCTCTGGGCAGGAAAGGCCGTCTTTATTCTGCTGATGGGATACCTTGGTTTCTATGTTGCGGCGGATACGATGCAGTACGGTCTGTATCTCTGGACAGTGATGACGGCTGTTGTATGGCTGGTCAGCGGGCTGCGGCTGTGGAGGATGAAATAATATGCAGGAAGTGTTGAACGCGATCCGGAAATTCAATGAAGAACGGGACTGGGATCAGTTCCATACGCCGGAGAACCTGGCGAAGTCCATTTCAATCGAAGCGGGTGAACTGCTGGAGTGTTTTCAGTGGAACGGCACGGAATTCAACCGGGAACATGTTCTGGAAGAACTGGCGGATGTGATGAACTACTGCCTGGTCATGTGTGATCGTCTGGGTGTGGATGCAGGGGAGATCATCCTTGCCAAACTGGAAAAGAACATTGCCAAGTACCCGGTGGAAAAGGCAAGAGGAAAAAGTCTGAAATACGATGAACTGTAAAGGAGAATAAGCATGAAAACAGTGGATGTGAGGACGGATCTTGGAGTGATCCGGGGTCTGGAAGAGCGTGGGATACGTGTGTTCCGGGGTGTTCCCTATGCAAAGCCTCCGGTCGGGGAACGCAGGTTCACGGCACCGGAAAGCCCGGATGCCTGGGACGGTGTTCTGGAAGCGTTCAAGGATCCGGCACAGTGTCCGCAGCCGGATATGACGCAGGGATTCTACGGGAAGGAATTCTACACCGATCCCGCGTTTCCGCTGCCGGAGATGTCTGAAGACTGCCTGTATCTGAATATCTGGGCACCGGAAGACGTACAGAATGCGCCGGTTGCGATGTGGATCCATGGCGGCGGATTTGATCATGGATTCAACAGTGAGATGGAATTTGACGGGAAAGCGTTTGCGGAACGCGGTGTGATCCTGGTGACGATCAACTACCGTGTGGGTGTGTTCGGCTTCCTGGCGCTGGAAGAGCTGCGGGAGGCGGATCCGCATCATTCTGCGGGCAATATGGGCATTCTGGACCAGATCGCCGCATTGAACTGGATCCGTACGCATATTGCGGCCTTCGGCGGAGATCCGGAGAGAATCACAGTATTCGGTCAGTCGGCCGGCGCGATGTCGACGGAGACGCTGATCTGCTCGGATCTGACAAAGGGAATGATCCACGGCGCATTGATGCAGTCGGCAGCCGGTCTGGATATGGGTCTGAAGAAATACAAGACAGCAGAGGAAGCGTACGCTGTCGGTGCATGTATCATGGAGCTGACAGGCACGAAGAATGTGAAGGAACTGAGAGAAGTGCCGGCGATGAGATTTGTGGAGATTCTGCCGGAACTGTACGCGAGAACCGGTGGTCTGACCTTTGTACCGGTCGTTGACGGATATGTGCTGAAAGAGCCGCAGGAAGAAACCATCCGGGCCGGAAAGCTGCCGGAGATTCCCTATATGCTCGGCTCCACTGCCCAGGATATCACTGTACCGGAAGGTACCGATGGACGGGAATCCGCATGGTACAAGGGAATCAAAGCTTGGACGGATCTGTATTCAGATCATGCCTGGAGATACTACTTTGATCATCCGCTGCCGTCCGATTCAGCTGGTTCATTCCACTCCAGCGAGCTCTGGTATGTATTTGGTACGCTCGGAAGATGCTGGAGAGCGATGCAGGAGGATGATTACCGGCTGAGCGAAGAGATGGTGGAAGCGTGGGTCTCTTTCTTCAGGAGCGGTGATCCCGGCTGGGAGAAGGCACCGTACTGCCGTACGTTCGAATAAAAAAAGCAGTGAGCTCATATGCCTTTATCAACGGTTGGAAACATTGGCTCACTGCAATACAATAGTACCACGAACATTATCATTGTGTTAGGATATAGCAACAGGAGAAAGAATGAGTTCCAAGAATGATCACATCATAACCTGCACGGTTGAAGAAGTCAGGGAATTTGTACAGTACCGCGTTCCCTGGAGTGTCTTTTCCAGCGGTGATGAAGATGCACAGATTTCGGTAGACGGTGCCTATGTCACGGAACTGGAGGATATACTGGAGGCTCTGCGCAGACTGAGGCGGAAAAAGGCAGCGTACCGGGACATTGAGAATGAATGGATCCGTCCGCTGATACGGAATGCGGACGAGATCGGCATGAACATCGCCATGGGATATCCGGACAGGGTGTTCCGGGAGATCGACGTTACAAAGATGAGCGAACATGAGCCGCTGACCAGAGAAGAGGCCATGGCCTGGATCTTTGTACAGCTGGTGACGGTCTATGCCGGTCAGGAAACGATTCCCTATGAACAACTGATTACACCGGCAGCCAATATCATCTACAACGAGACGCACCCGGCTCTGTCACCGCGCTATACGGACGGACAGAAGGAGCATTACATCAGCCGGATCTTTGAGCGTGACCGCTGGGATGAGCTGAAGGAAGAAGAACGGCGGACGTTCCGCAGATATACTGAGTATCTGATCCGCAAAGGCAATCTTGAAGCACTGCGGATCAAGGGATACTGCTGCTACGGCGGAAATACTGCCTACGCCTGTGACTGGGATTTTTCCCGGGAAGCGATGGAGACGCTGCTGAGGGAGAAGCAGGATCCGTTTGCGGCCAATACACTGGGGTATATCTACTACTACGGCCGGGGAAGCCTGCCGGGCAGGGATTATGCCAAAGCCTATCAGTATTTTACGATCGGGGCTTTCAACGGTGTCTATGAATCCATGTACAAGAGCGCGGATATCCTGATCAAGGGAGAAGGTGTTCCGAAGAACTACCGGGCGGCGGCGAGGCTGATCAGCCGGGTCTACTATGAAAACCTGGAACGCTTCGGCAACGGTGTCTTTGACTGCAAATTCGCGGATGCGGCACTGCGCATGGGAAATATGTACCGTGACGGAACCGGGCTGGAACAGGATGATATGGAAGCCTATGAGTGCTATCTGCAGGCTGACCTGGCGATCCGTCAGCGTCTGGTCTATCAGTATTACGGAGATCATGCAGTCCTGCAGGGGATCCAGCGCTCTCTCGAAGAGATGCGGGAAAAGCTTGCCGGGGGAATTGAACTGCATACGCTGAACGATTTCACCGGAGAATATCTGCGTGATCTGATGGACGGATATCCGGGCAGGCTGAGATGTACGTCTGTCGGCAATTCGGTGCGTCTGGAGGTCAGCCGAGTTTCCTATACCGGGATGGTCGTTCCGAAGATGCTGGTGACCGTGGGACCGATGTCCTACTGCAAACTGTCGGATCTGTTCGTTATGTATGCCCAGAATGTCCGGGAACGGAAGCTTCCCGGAACGGGAGAATCCGTGGATTTCGATTTCATTGAATACAACGCGGAACTGGGCGGTCTGGACTTCTACCACTGGGGAGAACTTGCCGCAAGGGTGACAGGAGACTTCCTGATCCAGGATGAACGCTATGTTGCCGGAGTACGTACGGAGGATGAGGAGGAACATCTCTTTGTCTTCGGTACCAAGGTCGTTTCGGGAGAGAAGGGAAACTGGTTCAGGACCAGGGAACAGTATGACGCTGTCTGTCCGTTTGAAGCAGAGGTCGGCGATCTCGTGATGGTGGAGAACGGTACGGAGCAGATTGCCATGGAAGTCAATGCGGTCTACCGGGCAAGGATCAGCGAACTGCCGTATTCGGTCTATACCTACAAGGAGGTCCTGCGGAAGATCGTACCGGAAGAGATCCCCGTGGATTACCGTTACCTGTTTGAAGATCAGGAGATGTAAAAACTGCAGGAATGATCCTGCAGTTTTTGTCTCTATTGAAGGACAGCGAGAAGCTGTTCCCGGGTGAGCGAGGATGTACGGATCTCATCCGTGCTC
>JAFWJP010000227.1 GCA_017514645.1 Solobacterium sp.
ATCCGTGCTCAGGATCTGCTCGGCCATATCGGATTTGTCCTTCTGCAGCGCCAGGATCCGTTCTTCCACAGTATCCTTGACGATCAGACGATAGACAGTGACCGTATTCTTCTGACCGATGCGGTGCGCGCGGTCGGATGCCTGATTCTCTACGGCGGTATTCCACCAGGGATCGTAGTGGATCACAATGTCGGCTGCGGTCAGATTCAGTCCGGTACCTCCTGCTTTCAGGGAAATACAGAAAACCGGTACGTTATCCTCGGCAAAGGCTTCCACCATCTGCGCACGTTCGCTCTGCGGGGTGGATCCGACCAGCAGATGATAGCTGATCTTTCTGTCCCGGAGACGCTCGCAGAGGCGGTCGAGCATGGTCGTGAACTGGGAGAACAGCAGAACTTTATGACCGCTGTCCACAGCGTTCTGTATCACTTCCATGCAGAGGTCTTCCTTGGCGGAATTCCCGCGGTATCCCTCGTAGATCAGCGAGGGGCTGCAGCACAGCTGCCGCAGGCGTGTCAGTTCTGCCAGTACAGCGATCTTCGACTGTTTGAACTCTTCATCGCTCTGTTTCCCGAGCAGTGTCTTCAGACTGAGCATTCTGGCGGTATAGAGTTCCTTCTGTTCATCTGCCAGCGCTGCGTAGTACACTTCTTCATTCTTGTCCGGCAGATCATCCAGAACCTCTTTTTTCAGCCGGCGCAGGATAAAGGGAGAGATCATGGTCTGCAGTTTCTTCTGCGCCGCTGTATCCTTGTCCTTGACGATCGGATTCTCGTACAGATTGCGGAAACGCCGATAACTGTAGAGGAATCCCGGCATCAGATAATCAAAGATGGACCAGAGTTCCGAAAGCCGGTTTTCGATCGGCGTTCCGGTCAAGGCAATGCGGAAGTCCGCATTGATGGCTTTGACGCTGTGTGCTGCGTGTGTGCCGGCATTCTTGATGTACTGTGCTTCGTCGATGATCTCGGCAGCGAAGTGCCTGTCTGCGTAGAGATCGATATCCCGTTTGATCAGGTCATAGGATGTGATGAGGACATCAGCCTCGTTATCCAGCAGAAGTGCCTGTCGTACCGCTGCTGAACCGTTGATCATACAGACGGAAAGCTCAGGCGCAAAGCGCTGGAATTCACTAGCCCAGTTATAGACCAGGGAGGCAGGGCAGATGATCAGGGTCTGTCCGTTCTGACGGTGTTCAGCGATCCAGGCGATGACCTGTACGGTCTTGCCGAGACCCATTTCATCGGCCAGAAGCGCACCGAATCCATTGTCTGCCAGGGTGCAGAGCCACTGGTATCCCTTTTTCTGGTATTCCCGCAGAATTCCGGACCATCTTTCAGGTACAGGGACGGGATCGGTCTGCATGGTTTCAAACGCACGCAGAAGGTCACGATAGCTCTGCTCGCGGGTATAGGATACAGAACTGTCCTTCAGGTCTGCGTCCAGGAGTGCTGCGCGGTATTTCGGCAGCCGGATCCGGCCGGTGCGCAGATCATTGGTGCTGAAGGCCATATCCTCATTCAGACGGGCAAGATCCCGGAAAGCGTCCTGATCGAGATCGACAAAGTCTCCGTTCTTCAGACGGTGATACTTCTTTTTCATATCATAGCGGGACAGGATCTCGGCCAGTTCCTCCGGACGCATGGTATCGGTAAACAGGTCCAGCTGCAGAATATCGCCGGATACGCTGACGCCGAGGTGAAGCGTCGGAGCGGAACGGACCTGGATCTTCTTCAGCCGGTCGGAAACATATACATTTCCCAAAGTCTGGAAATGCGGGATTCCTTCCTTCAGCAGTCGGTACAT
>JAFWJP010000228.1 GCA_017514645.1 Solobacterium sp.
CAGACGCGGACGAACATACCCTCCATGTACGTGTGACACTGACCAATACCGGTGCGTATGCCGCAAGGGAAACGGTGCAGATCTATACATCCCTGCCGGAAAGCCGGATCGTACGGCCGGTGCTTGAACTGAAGGGATTCACGACTGTCTTCCTTGAACCGGGAGAAACCAGAACGGTCACCATCATTATTCCGCTGGAAGATCTGAAGTACTATGATACCGGTGTTCACCAGAGACAGCTGGAAGAAGGAAACTATACGGTATATGCCGCATCATCCAGCGATGATCTCAGGCTGTCACAGCGGATTCATCTGGCCGGAACAGAAACACCGTATTCGGTTCTGAAGAAGGAGATTGCGGAAACGGAGGAAGCCTTTACAGAATTGTACGGGCATCCGCTTCCGGTGGAACGCCAAGCCCATCCCTTCCACCGCAACACCACGATCTATGAACTGGAGATCAGCCGCTTCGGCCGTTTTATCCACCGGACGATCTACCGCTGGTTCAGACACCATGATCCGCAGGACATCGTCCATTCCACGGTCTTTGAGTCACCGCTCCGGTCGATGTTGATGGGAAGTACAAGATTCACCTGGAAGACAGTGGATGCTGTGGCGGATCTGCTCAACGGACACATCGCCGGATCCCTCGGCAGGATCCTCCGGAGCCTGAAACCGAAGAAAAGGAGCTGAGCTCCTTTTTTTGTGCGGAAATCCCGGTGAATTTCACGTAATGTTCAGGTTCTCTTCCGTTTTTCTTCTGACTGCCCCGTTATGATGACAGCGAAATACAGGAGGTGTGCCATGAACGGAAGACATGAAGTCAAACACAGTATCAGCCCGGGTGATTACTGGGAACTGCGATCCCGGCTGCGGGCAGTACTCTATCCGGACAGCCATGCCGGTGCAGGAGGGATCTACACGATACGCAGTCTGTATTTCGACGATGCGGATGATACAGCACTCCGCCAGAAACTGGACGGGATCCGTGACCGTGACAAATACCGGATCCGTTACTACAACAACGATACGGATTTCATCAATCTGGAAAAGAAAAGCAAACGCGATCAGTGCTGCCTGAAACAGTCTGCATCACTGACAAAGGAAGAATGTGAACGCATCCTTGCCGGGGATATTGACTGGCTGAACAGCAGGGAAGGTCTTCTGCAGGAGCTGTACCGGAAGATGAAATACGAAGGTCTCAGACCGCAGACCATCGTGGACTACGTACGGGATCCGTTTGTATACCCGGCGGGCAATGTCCGGGTGACACTGGACCATGATATCCGCACAGGCATGCGCTGTACGGACTTCCTGGATCCGGACTGTGTGACGGTTCCGATCACGGAAAACGTGATCATCCTGGAGGTCAAATGGGACAGCTATCTGCCGGATATCGTCAGGGACGCGGTCAGGATACCGAACCGTACTGCTTCCGCCTTTTCCAAATATGCGGCCTGCCGCATCTATGATTTCTGACTTTAAGGAGGTATGACCATGTCATTTACAGATATCTTTCAATCAAGTTTTCTTCAGAATGTAACCGCGGTCAGCGTCTTCGACATGGTCGTTGCGCTGGTGCTGGCATTCTGCATCGGTGTATTCATTTTCTTCGTCTACCAAAAGACCTACCAGGGTGTGATGTACTCTGCAGGATTCGGTGTGACATTGATCGCGCTGACGATGATCACAACGCTGGTCATCCTGGCCGTCACATCCAATGTTGTCCTGTCTCTCGGTATGGTCGGTGCGCTGTCCATCGTCCGTTTCCGGACCGCCATCAAGGATCCCCTGGACATTGCTTATCTGTTCTGGTCCCTGGCGGCCGGCATCGTTCTGGCAGCCGGAATGATTCCCCTTGCCGTATTCGGCAGCCTGTTCATCGGGATCGTCATGATCCTGTTCACCAACCGGAAGACCTTTACCAGACCGTATATTGCTGTGATCTCCTGTTCTCCCGCTGCGGAGGAAGCGGTTGCGGAACAGCTGTCCGGAAACGCGGACAAGTGCTCTCTCAAGAGCAAAACGATCCGCAGGGACATGACGGAGATGACCTATGAGATCCGGCTGAAGTCGGATGATACACAGTTCATCAGTGAACTTTCGGATATGAGCGGTGTAGAGAGTGCTGTTCTGGTAACCTATAACGGAGAATACATGTAGGAAAGGAGAAGAACCGTGGCAAAGAGTCGTTATACCGGTCTTGTCTGTCTGATCGTTACAGGATTCATGATCCTCTTCACGGTTCTGTTCATGAACAGTGAAGCACTGGGTGTTGCGGCACTGGAGACAGATGAATCCGCAAACCGGAACCGGAGTTTCTCTGAACGGGATCTGGACAGTTCCTGGGATGAGAATACGGCAGTATACATCTCTCTGGATGATTATGAAGGACTTGCCCTTGCCGGTGCCTATGAACTGAACGGTGATCTGTACATCATCAGCAAAGGTACCTATGTCCTCTCAGGAACACTGGAAGGGAATTCCGTAATCGTGGATGCATCGGATGCCAAGGTGCAGATCGTTCTGGACGGCGTTACGATCACCAACGAAGATTCCGCAGGCATCTGGGTCAAGGACGCGGACAAGGTCTTCCTGACGCTGGCTGAGGATACGGTCAATACGGTATCTCTGACAGGAGAACTGAATGAAGCACAGCAGAAAGCCGAGGTCAGCGCGGCCATCTTCAGCAAGGATGATCTTTCCATCAACGGGTCCGGTACCCTGATCGTCAGTTCACAGCTGTACAACGGGATCCGCAGTACGGATGATCTGGTCATCACCGGCGGTACATTGATCATCAATGCCGGAAAGAACGGGATCGTCGGAAAGGACTCCCTGCGGATCTGCGGCGGTGACTTCAACATCACAGCCGGAAACGACGGGCTGAAATCCAGCAATGAACAGGACAGTGACAAAGGTTATCTGCTCATCACGGACGGTATCTTCTGCATCAATGCGGGGGATGAAACCATGCAGGCAGAGACGGATCTGATCGTCACCGGCGGAACGATCCGCACGGCAGATGATGACAGCGCTGTGGCATATGCACAGGGATCCTAGAAGGTCCCTGTTTTCCATGGGTGACGGACGGAGTACTTTCGCATAAAATAATAACCATAACAGGGGGAACGATCCTATGGATACAGCACGTTTTACAGCCTACAGGGACAAAGTCCTGCACAATGTCGGAAAGGTCATCATCGGCAAGGAAGAAGCCGTACAGATGGTCCTGACAGCCTTTATCTGCTCCGGTCATGTTCTGATCGAAGACGTTCCCGGCACCGGCAAAACGATGCTGCTGAGAGCGTTTGCCAGAACCATCGGCGGTGATTTCAAGCGGATCCAGTTCACCCCCGACCTTCTGCCGTCCGATCTTACCGGTATCCACTGGTTCAACCAGAAGACCGGAGAGTTTGAATTCCGCGCCGGGCCGCTGTTCACCAACATCATCCTCGCAGATGAGATCAACCGCGCGACCCCGCGCACACAGGCATCGCTTCTGGAAGCGATGGAGGAACGTCAGATCACGGTGGATGGTGAGACGACTGTGCTGGAGGAGCCGTTCATGGTCATGGCGACGCAGAACCCTCTGGAATCCTACGGAACATTCCCGCTTCCGGATGCCCAGATGGACCGTTTCTTCATGCGCATCTCCCTTGGCTATATGCAGAGGGAACAGGAGAAGTCCGTCGTTGTACGCCCTTCCACGCTGGATGTTGTACGTTCGCTGGAACAGGCGGTAACACCGGAAGAAACAGCGTATGTCCGTCAGGCCTATACCGAAGTGACCATGCGGGAAGATGTTCTGGATTACTTCATGGATATCATTGAGAGCACCCGGAACAGCCGTTCTGTCCGCGGTGTTTCTACACGCGGAGCCATCGCGCTCTACAAGGCTTCCCAGGCTACAGCCGCAATGAGCGGCCGGGATTATGTCATACCGGAGGATATCCAGCGTACCGCACCGTATGTGCTGGCCCACAGGATCTCCACCGGAACACAGCTTTCCCTGCACGCGGCAGAAGAATATCTGCAGTCTCTGATGGAAGGGATCCAGGTGCCTCTCGAGTGATTGCGGCAATTGCAGTCACAGCAGCGCTTCTGCTTGTCTATATGCATACGGTGCTCTTCCGGGCAGACCGTTTTCTGGTCTGTACCCAGGAGAGCGAACGCCTGCTGGCAGAACCGGGAGAAACAATTCGCCTGAGTGTTACGGTAGCCAACCGTTCGCTCTGGCTGTTTCCGTATGTCCGGGTCACAGCCTTCTTTGCGGATGGTCTGGAACCGGTGAAGGAAGGATCCGGGCGCAGGAGCGTGCTGTCCGGCAGCGTATCCCGGTCCATGATGATCCTGCCGCACCGGACTGTTACGTACCGGATTCCGGTGATCTGCCGGAAACGGGGCAGATATCCGCTTCAGGACATCCTGATGCAGAGCGGGGATTCTTTCGGTCTGTCTTCCCGGACCTTCCGTATGGAGGGCAGAGGAGAGATCGTTGTCATTCCGGCGAAGGAAGAGAGCGAAACCTTCCCGGAAACGGTCGGCGGTTTCCTGGGCAATATCTCTGTCCGCCGTTTTATCCATGAGGATCCGGTCCTGAGTGCCGGGTTCCGGGAATATACGGGACGGGAACCGCTGAAGCAGATCTCCTGGACGCAGAGCGCCAAGGGAATCGGGCTGATGGTCAGAACGCCTGATTATACAGCCGATCCATCGCTCTGCCTGATCCTGAATATCGATAGTGCCGCATCGGGCAAGGAAACGCTGATCGAGCACTGCTATGTTCAGGCCAGAACGCTGTGTGAACTGCTGGAACAGAGGGGATTTGCCTATCGTATGGTCACGAATGCTGCAGCAGCCGGGGCGCTGAGCGATACCAGCGCGGTCCAGCACGGTTCCGGACAGGAACACTACCGCCTGATCATGGAGCGCCTGGGCAGAGCTTCCTATACCTGTGAGCGCTCGTTTGCGGCATTGGTGCAGTATGCAGCGGAGCAGAATGACAATACTGCTGGCTACCTGATCATTACACCGTCCTACAGTGACCGTCTGCCGGGACATCTGCTGGTACGGCTGTCTGCCCAGAGCGGGAGTGAACCGGTACGCTTCTACGGGGAGGATACCGCATGATCACCGCCGCGATGCTATGGAAACTGCAGGAGCTTGCACTCCTGCTGGGAATTGCCTGTACTGCCGGACATCCGTTCGGACTGAGTGTGCATGCATGGATCCTGATACCGGCGGTATTCGGTGCAGGTCTTTCAACAAAGAGAAAGGCCTGGGTACTGCTGTCACTGATCGGGGTGTTTTTGCCTGGGTTATCGGTCTATGAGCGGATCATTGCGGGTCTTCTGTGCGCAAAGACGGTATGCGATGCGTACAAGGACCGGTTCGTTCCTCAGATGAATGCCGTTAAGTCTGCCATGAAAACACTGGTCATGGTGGACATCGTGCTGTTGATTGCGCTTCTGATGATGGAAAACGCCTCGGAAGCGGGCAGTACGCTGCTGTTGTGTGCACTGCTGTCCCTGGGATCCGGACTGATGCTGAAGCGGACGCTGCGGCACGATCCGGAAGTCTATGATCAGCCGGGATTCCAGGCAGTGAATCTTGTGAGCGTTGTCTGTGTCGTTCTTGCCGGGTGTCTGATCACCTCGGAACCGGTGCGCGCTGCGGTGTTCCTGCTGATCCGCTGGATCTGGATGAGGTTGTTCCTTCCGGCGGTCACACTGGTTGTCTACGCACTGCTGGTACCGTTTCTGCTGCTGGGCAAACTCCTGGACCTGCTGCATTTCAAGGCCGGAAGTACAATGGAAGAGACAGTACAGACCATCATGGAAGAAACAAACGGCTTCCATCTTGAGGACTATGAAATCACCGTGCATGAGCGGATCTCGCTGTTCATTCCGCTGATGGTGACGCTGAGCGTCATCGTGCTGATTCTGCTGTACCGCTCCTGGCGCAGTACGCAGGCCTATCACAGTACGCTTCCGATCACGGCAACGGCGGAGAACAGAGCGCAGAGCACTGCGGATACCGGTTATGGTGATGTGAGGAAGATCCGCAGGCTGTACAGGAAATACCTGAAGCGGGCGGAAAAGCATGATGAACGGGTTCCGAGCGATACATCCCTGACGATCAGCCGGAAGAGTGCCGGAATCTGGCCGCAGGAAGTTCTGGAAGAAATGCGCAGTCTGTATATCCGGGCACGCTATCAAGGTACGGCAACCCGGAAAGATGCCGCAAGGATGACGGAACTGTACAATAAGATCAGACGGGAGGAAAACAGATGAAACGCAGGGAACCGAAGATCAGTCCGGTACTTTATGAAGGTACTTTAAAAGATATGCAGGATGAGTCCCGGATCGACGGCATCCGTTTCGGCAGTGAAACCGCTCCGTACGATCTGGAACAGACGGAATTCTATGAGTGTGTTCTGGAGGGTGTCCGGTTTGAAGGGTCGTTGAAGGGCTGCCTCTTCGCGGATGTCATTCTGGATCACTGCGATCTGTCCAACATCGATATGCGCAATTGCGTCTTCCGCCGCGTGCAGCTGAAGAACTGCCGGCTGACCGGTACGGATATGAGTGTATCCTCCCTGCAGGACGTATCGTTTGCCGACTGCCATGCGGGTTATCTGAACCTGAATGGGAGTAAGCTTGAGCGGGTCCTCTTCCGCAATACACGCCTGGATCATGCCGGACTATCCATGTGTGAACAGAAGGACCTGGAGATCTCTGCCTGTCTGATGAACGGAGCAGAGCTTATTCAGACAAGTCTGAAGGGCGTGGATCTCTCCGACAGTGAGATCAATGACCTGGCGGTTACGCCGGAGAGCCTTGCCGGTCTGACGGTCAATGAGGAACAGGCGGCGGCGTTTGCAGCGCTGTTCGGACTGATTGTCAAACGCTGACACAAAACAAAGAGCCTTATGTCTTTACACAAGGCTCTTTGTTATTGTTCTTCCAGTACAGCTGCCCCGAATGCCCGGGCTTCTTCCTCCGTGCGGAAATTCGCCAGATACATGTAGTCCGCCATCGCTCCGGACAACGCCGGTTCGATCGGTCCCTCTTCGATCAGTACATCCTTGTACGTTTCCGATACTTCTTCATAGGACAGAACGAAATTCCTGCCTTTGCGCCGTGATGCCATGACGCAGACTTCTTCCCGTTCCTTCCGTTTTTCACTGTGGTCAAAGGCGATCATATCCGCCCAGATCTTGTATACGTCCGTTCCGCCGGCATAGTTCATCATGGTCGGTGAAATGCCTCCGCTTGGCCGCATATTGACCTCCAGCGCGACGATATCGCCTTTCTTTCCGATCGCCTGATCCCGGTCCAGACGGAAGAATTCCATGTGCACCATCCGGCTTTTCACACCGAAAGCCTTTACGGTTCTTCTGCCGGCATCTTTGAGATCATCCGGAAGGATACTGCGTTCATACAGACAGCAGTTCTTCTGTTCGCTTACGGTTTCCATCAGACTGGTGACCGTAACATTCCCGTTTTCAAACAGCGGTTCCCCCCTGGAATTGATGATCGCGTCGTAGGTCTGTACCTCGCCGGAGATGTATTCCTCCATGATGTACGGCTCATCGTGCTTGGTGAGAAAGAAGTGCTTCAGATCTTCTTCGTTCCGGATCTTGTGGGTATCATTCGCCCCGACACCATTGTCCGGCTTCGCAACCACGGGATAGCCGACGGTTTCTATGAACGCCCGGCAGCCGGCCTCATCATCCACCATATGGTAACGGGCAACGGGGATCCCGGCTTTCCGGTAGTTTTCCTTCATCTTTGATTTGTATTTCACCGGTTCCATGTCCTGTGTATGAAATCCGGAGGTGATGTTGAACTCTGTCCGCAGCCATGCGTCCCGTTCCAGCCAGTATTCATTGTTGGATTCCAGCCAGTCGATCTTTCCGTATTTGAACGTAAAGAACGCGACTGCCCGGAACACTTCATCCGTATTCTCCAGTGTAGATACTTTATAGTACTCCGTCAGGGAAGACTTCAGTTCCGGCGATAGCTCATCATACGGTGCATCGCCGATTCCCAGTACATTGAGTCCGTTTTCCTTGAGGTGATGGCAGAAATTCCAGTGATTGGCCGGAAAGTTGGGGGAGATATAGATGAAGTTCATAAAGGTTACTCTCCTTCCAGAAGATACGGCAGGTAATACGCAGCCTGTTTGTACCACCAGGGCCAGTCGTGGTTGACATCATAGCCCCAGTATTCGACCCGGATGTGAATATCCAGTTCATGGAAACGCCGGTCGAGGTATTCCGTAGACCAGGGCTCTTCCCAGGCACCCCTGCCGACACAGACAACGGCTTTATTGTTGTTGTAACGGGCAATGAACGGATGATCAGCCGGCATGCCGGCCATGTAGTCCGTCGGTGAATTGAAGTAGACAAGCTCATCCATATAGCTGTCCATGAAGTAGGAAGCGTGATAGATGCCGGAAAGCGCAAGACAGCGGTCGAACAGATCGGGGAAGCGCAGATACAGGTTCAGTGCATGGGTGGCGCCCATGGAACAGCCGAAGGTCATAATGCCGGGATATCCTTCCCAGCCGTTGCGTTCGTTGACATCGTTCCGGATGAACGGTACCAGTTCCCGGGTGATGTAGCTGATCCAGTCTTCGTGCCTGCGGATCCGGTATGCCGGATCGTTCCCGCGGTCGCTCCAGGTTTCCCTGTCAATGGTATCGATGGAATAGACGATCAGCCTTCCGTCTTCGATCCAGGGTGACAGGACATCGGACATGTGAAAGTTCTCAAAGTCGATGTGTACACCGTCCTGGCAGGGAATGAACAGTACCGGTCTGCCGTGGTGTCCGTAGATCTTCATCGGCATGTTTCGGTCAAGACAATGTGAATAGAAATCGGTTTCTCTTATTTCCATGGTTCCTCCGCATGATAGAACAAAGTATTCATAAAGAAGGGAATCTGCCGTTCCCAGCTGGCTTCACAGTGCGTGCCTCCGGGTACGATACGGCTGTTGAGGAGAATGCCCTTCTGTACCAGAAGACTGCTGATCTGTCCGAAGACCCGCCGTAATGACAAACTCAGTTCCAATTCACCCGCGTCCATGTACAGAACGGTGTTCCGGTATTCCGTTTCCCGGATCATGTTCCGGACATCCTTCCGGGAGAATCCGAAAGCAGAGGACAGGGCTGCGCCTCTGCTGAAGACATCGTTGTATGCACTGAGCGCATAGACGGTCATCAGTCCGCCCATGGAGCTTCCGGCGATGAAGGTGTGATCCCGGCCGGTACATACGGGATAATGCGCATTGATGTACGGCATCAGATCCTGGACGATCCAGTCCATCGTCAGTTTTCCCCGCCCCTTGACGGACAGACCCCGGAAGGTGAAATCAAACGGGGAGTACTCGGACAGACGGCCGCCGCAGTCCTCACGTTCATCATGATGGCTGCACTCAATACCGACGACGATCAGCTGACGTTCACTGTTCTTCAGGTATTCCAGCATTCCCCAGCTTTTGCCGTAGGTCGCAGTTTCATCCAGAAAGACATTGTGGCCGTCAAACATGTAAAGTACCGGAAACGTACCTTCGGTATCCGGTGTATATACGTAAATGTTCCGTGGTTCCCCGCCGGTCAGGGCAGGAATCGTAAGTTCAAAGATATCCAGCATATTACTTGTATTGTAGTGGAAAGGCGGTGCTTACGCTACGTCAGGGAACAGAAAAAGACGGGAAATCCCGTCTGTTGATGAAAAAATGATTATTTTTCCGCAGCCTTGATGAATGCGGCGAACAGCTTTGCGGTGACAGGAGAATCGTACATCATCTCCGGGTGCCACTGCACTGCAAGGGTGAACGGATGACCGACGGCGAATTCCATCGCCTCCACTGTACCGTCGTCGGCTGTACCTGTAACGATACCGCATTCACAGATATCCTTGACTGCCTGATGGTGATAGGAGTTCGTACCGATGCGTTCTTCCCCGAGGATATCCCGGATCTTTCCGTCTTTCAGATTCACCATGTGTACGGCGTGATTGCGCTGATAGACATTGACGGAGTGATAGATTCCGAGGTCGCTCGGCAGATCCTGGTACATCGTTCCGCCGAAGGCAACGTTCATCAGCTGCAGACCGCGGCAGATACCGAAGACCGGAATCTTCTTTTCTACGGCTTTTTTCAGAAGGAGCACTTCCTGGTCATCCCTGCGGGGGAAGACAGGTCCGCATTTACCGCCGTTGAGTGGTTCGTGGTAGAGTTCCGGATTGACATCGCTTCCGCCGCTCAGCAGCAGTCCGTCGATCCTGTCCAGCAGGGGAAGAACCGTCTCCGGATCCTTGCAGTTGGGGATCAGAACGGGAATTCCGCCGGCTGCTTCAACAGCGTTTGCATAGTCCAGCGCAATGTAATCCCAGTCCTGCAGGGGTGTTCCCAGACCGGTGACTTCACCGATCCTTTCATGGAAGTCGTAATTGACTGTAATACCGATCAAAGGTTTCATCTGATACTCCTTTTCTTTTTCTTCGGAGCGTAGTCTTTCAGCTCCGGGATCCCGCCTGCCGCAACTTTCCACAGATACAGGGAGGCAACACTGCAGTACGGTGAAAATCTTCTTCTGTAACGTTCAAACAGTTTCCGGTCGATCCGGCGGTGATGATATACCATCCGCAGTCCTCTCTGCACAGCGAGATCATCATACGCAAAGATATTCTTTCTGCCCAGGGAGAACAGCAGGATCATCTCTGCTGTCCAGACACCGATACCGCGGAGGGAACTGAGCTTGCGGATGGCTTCTTCATCGCTCATTTCCTGGATTTCCGTCAGATCGAACGAACCGTTGTATACCTGATCCGCAAAATCCTTGATGTATTCCGCCTTCCGGAAGGTCATCCCGCAGGACTGCAGGTCATCGATCGTCATGTTGTATACAGACTGCGGTGTCAATGATCCGGCCGCGTCCTTCAGACGGGACCATACCGTTTTCAATGCCGGTGCAGAGATCTGCTGGGCAACGATATGGTGGACCACAGCCGAGAACAGATCATCGTCCATTTCCCTGTCGATATGCCCCAGCGCATCAATGACCTCTGCCAGCTTCGGATCCCGGGATTTCAGGTAATCCGTCTCTGTATCCGTATAGGGAAAATACATGTCCGCAGCCTAGTGCTCGATGAGCTTTCCGTCAGGGGTTTCGAGATACTGTTCCGGTACGGTATGGCTGGAGAACTGGACGGGCGTAAGCGGATACGCATAGCTGCCGGCGTTCGAGATCTCGATCAGATCACCCGGTTCGGCTTTGTTCAGCGTAATGTTGTTCTTGATGACGTCCAGCGCTGTGCAGAGATTGCCCACAACGTTGACGGTCTCCGTTTCCTCACAGTTGTTCAGGACTTTGATCTCAAATTCATTGTCATTGGTAAACAGTGGTTCCATACCGCCGACCGGCTGTCCTTTGGCGACATTGGCGATCAGTGCCGCAATGGCCGGACGCAGGAAGCCGTTCAGACCGTTCGCAACGATGAGGTAGGTCGTACCGTGGGAGACCTTTTTATCAATGATCGGAGTCACGTATTTTCCCGCCCGGCAGACAACGAACCGTCCGGTTTCAATGATCAGCTTCGCTCCGAGCCCTGCATTCATTTCCATCAGAACCGCAGTCTTTTCCCGCAGCGCCGCAAGATCCACCGGCTTTTCCTTCACAGCATCGTAAACCGTACCGATTCCGGATCCGAAGTTGATGAACTTCATGTCGATCCCGCAGGTTTCCTTGAGCAGCAGTGCTGTTTTCATCGTATCTTCGTAGTACTGACCGATCGTTTCCGCATCCAGTACCTGGGAACGCAGATGGACATGCATGCCGGCGATCCGGATGTTCGGGCATTGTTTCAGCGTCTCCTTCAGCTCGTCGATCTGCTCAAGGTCAACACCGAATTTGCTGGCGGAGACGGCACCGGCGCCCATCGTGTACAGCGGATGTACACGAAGACCGATGGTTTCGATCGTATGATGTTCTTCCGCGATCTTCTGGATCAGGCGGAGTTCGTTCAGGCTGTCGGCGATGATCGTGCATTTGCCGCGGGCATTGCGCAGATCCTGCTCCGACTTGCCCGGTGCGGAGAAGTAGATCTGTTCCTTCGTCATTCCGCAGGTAAGGCTTTCTTCGACTTCCCGCCAGGATGCGGCATCTGCGCCGAAACCATGGGAAGCGATGGTGCGTACCACCGGTTCAAAGGGATTGGCCTTGATGGAATACAGGAAGGTAAATCCCGGGAGTTCTTTCTTCAGCTCTTCACAGGCAGATTCGATCATCGCCTGATCGTAGATATAGCAAGGTGCATGTTCTTTCGGATTCATGGATCATCCTCCTTCATACAAGATATATTTTAAGCGATTCCGGAATCATAAGGAACGATAATCACGGTTCCTGTTGATAAACTGTACAGTGCTCAGATTATAATGCAGGTAGAAACGGCAGGAAATGACATGAACAGAGATCAGTATCAGGACCTGATGGTCTACGAAATCTATCCGACTTCTTTCTGCGATTCCGATAATGACGGCACGGGTGATCTGAAGGGAATTACCGGAAAACTGGGATATATCAGAGAACTCGGTTTCAATGCGGTCTGGCTCAACCCGTTCTACTGTTCACCGTTCCGGGACGGGGGATATGACATTGCGGACTTCTTTGACGTGGATCCGCGTTTCGGCACGCTGGATGACGCCAGGGAGCTGATGACACAGGCGCATGCCCTGGGTCTCAAGGTGTTCCTGGATCTGGTGGCCGGTCATGCGTCGGTGGACAATGCGGAATTCCGCAGGAGTGCTGAGGCAGAGCGGAACGAGTACAGCGATCTGTTCGTCTGGAACAACAGTGTGTGGGACAGTGAGCCGGGGCTGCGGCTGATCTCCGGGATGTATCCCCGGCATGCCTGCTATCTGGTGAATTTCTTTGCGCATCAGCCGGCGTTCAATTACGGATTCAACAGGATCGACTATCCTTGGCAGATGTCCTACAGGGATGAACGTACAAAGCAGGCACGGGAATATATGCTGCAGGTGATGCGTTTCTGGCTGGATCTCGGAGCGGACGGGTTCCGGGTGGATATGGCGGATTCGCTGGTGAAAAACGACGATGACAAGCAGGCAACGATCGAAGTATGGCAGGACATGTTCACAACGATCCGCCGGGAATATCCGGATGTGTTCTTCGTCAGTGAATGGTCCGATCCGGCACAGGCGCTCAAAGCCGGATTCGATGCGGATTTCGTGCTGGATCACTGGGACAACTGGTATCACAGGATGGTGCGCAGTACGGCGGATACACGTGGTCTGTCAGTGTTCGACGGCGCCGATCCGGAGTACGCACTGAACGATATGAAACAGCGGTTTGCGGAGGCAGAGCGTTACGGGGCTATGCTGGGGCTGATCAGCGGGAATCACGACTCACCACGGATTGCGGATTTCCTGGATGATGCAGGACTGCGCATGTTCTATCTGATGCTGTTTACATTGCCGGGTGTACCGTTTGTTCTGTACGGTGATGAACTCGGTATGAAGACGGCTGATCTGCCGTCCAAGGACGGCGGCTACCAGCGTACCGGAACCAGGATCCCGATGATCTGGGACGATACGCTGCCTTATCACGGCTTCTCGAAGACGTCCGGGGAACCGTACCTGCCGTTTGATGAAAGAAACAAGGTCAGTACTGCAGCAGCAATGCAGGACGATCATTCGCTGTATCACTATATAAAGCAGCTGACTGCGCTGCGGAAGGAGATTCCGGCACTGACAAAGCCCGGCCTTGAGATCACGGAAAACGGCAGGGTACTGACATTCAGGCGTCCGGAAGGTTACTGCCTTGTCCTGAATCTGTCAGAGAAGCCGTATCATCTGAACGGTGATGCAGTCTTTGTTTCCCGGGAAATAACGGAGGAACTGCCTCCGTACAGCGGGGCACTGATACAGATCAAGGAGGATTGACAATGCTTGCGGAAGTCAACGGCATACAGCTTTACTATGAAATGATCGGGCAGGGACCGGCATTGATCATGGTTCACGGCAACGGTGAGGACCACACGATCTTCACGGAGGCAGCAGAGAAACTCAAGGGATACTTTACGGTATACCTTATCGATTCCCGGGATCACGGGCAGAGCACAAAAGTGGATGAACTGCACTATGATGATATGGCGGAGGATGTCATTGCGTTTCTGGAACTGCTGGATCTGCAGGATGTTGTGTACTACGGCTTCAGCGACGGCGGTATCATTGGTCTGCTGGCTGCGATGAAGACAGACCGGATCGGCCGGATGATCATCAGCGGCACCAACCTGACGCCGAACGGTGTGAAACCGGGACTGAAGGCGCTGATCCGTATGATGTATCTGTTCAGAAAGGATCAGAAGCTGCGTCTGATGCTGGAGGAGCCGCAGATCCGTACAGAGCAGCTGAAACAGATCCGGATCCCGGTTGCGGTCGTGGCAGGGGAAAAGGATGTCATCAGATTGAGCGAAACAAGAAAGATCGCCGACAATCTGCCGGATGCCTATGTACGTCTCGTACCGAAGGCAGGACACGGTAGCTATATCGTACATAAAACAGAGATCGCGGATATCATTCTGGAGGAAACACAGCCGGTCCTCTGACAGGAGAAAACAGTATGAAGATCAAGGAACTCTCCGACGGCATTCTCAAAGGGGAATGGACAAGCGAACAGCTGGCAGAAACCGCACTGCGCAGGATTGCGGACAACGACCAGGACGGAAGAAAACTCAATACGGTTGCGGAAATCAACCCGAATGTTCTCTTTGAAGCCCGGGCAATGGATGAGGAGATCCGCAGGAACGGTCTGAAGAGTCCGCTGCACGGTGTACCGGTACTGCTCAAGGACAATATCGATGTCCGGGGCATGCATACGACAGCGTCCTCCTATGCGCTGAGTGACCTGATTGCCGAAAAGGACGCATTCCTTGTGAAACAATTAAGAGAAGCAGGGGCATTGATCCTGGGCAAGACCAACCTTTCGGAATTTGCCTATTTCATGTCCAGACAGGATATGCCTTCGGGATACGGGTCCTTGAACGGACAGGTGATCCATGCCTATGATCCGGAACGGAATCCCTCCGGGTCTTCCAGCGGTTCGGCGGTAGCGGCATCCGCACGCTTTGTACCGTATACGATCGGCACGGAAACCGATGGATCCCTGATGTCACCAGGAATCGCAAATGCCATCGTTTCCCTGAAACCGACGGCAGGACTGGTATCACGGAGCGGGATCCTGCCGATCAGCCATATCCAGGACACAGCAGGACCGATGGGAACTTCCGTAGAAGATATTGCCCGGGTTCTGAGCTGCCTGGCAGGCAGGGATGAAGAAGATCCGGCAACGTGGAGCTGCCGCAGAAAGGACTACATCGCGGCATTGACGGCAGGAGTGCAGGGGATGCGGATCGGCATCTACCGGACCGGTGATGATGCTGAGGAAGAACAGACAGCGCTGAAACGAGCGGCGGAGATTCTGGAAGAGGCCGGGGCAGTCGTTGTGGAAGCTCAGCCGGAAACGCTGCTGTTAAGCGAAACAGACTGCCTGATGCATGAATTCAAACAGGGGCTGAACCTTTATCTCTCACAGCACAGCAGCGCCTGCCGCACGCTGGCTGATATCATCCGCTTCAACAAGGAACACGCGGAGCGCTGTCTGAAATACGGGCAGGATCTGCTGGAGGGCAGTGACGCATTGAGCGGAACGCTGAAGGAGAGTGAATACATCCGGATGCGCGCAGAACTGAAACAGGCAGCTGCTGCAGCACTTCAGGGAACGATGAAACAGTACGATGTACAGTGTCTGCTCGGTGTAATGGACCAGACAAAGATCAACCTTGCCCCGGTCTCCGGCAGTCCGTGCATGTGCATTCCCGCAGTGAATATGGACGATCGTGATTTCCGTCCGCTGAGCTATTATCTGCTGGCAGATCACTGGGCAGAGGATATCCTGATCCGTACAGCAGCGGTACTGGAGCAGAAACTCAATATCACAGCACGTCCTTCCTGGGTACAGGAATTCCGGGCAGAATCATGAAAAAAGCCGTTCCTCAGGGAATACCTGAAGAACGGTTTTATTGACATTCCTATGCTTCTTTTGCGCCGTACTCTTCGTAGTATGCGTCGATCTTCGCTTTCATCTCCGCGTCCAGTCTGCCGGTTTCTGTGAGATACTCCACGACTTCCGGCATGGATACGATGGCAGCTGTCGGGAAGCCGTACAGTTCAGAGACTTCCTTCAGCGCAGTTTTCATCCCTTTGCCGCGTTCATTGCGGTTCAGGGAGACCATCAGTCCCACGATCGTAACATCCGCCTGGGAACGCACGATGGGCACGGTTTCCTCCATGGACTTGCCGGATGTTGTGACATCTTCGATCATAACGACCCGGTCACCATCATTCAGCTTTGATCCCAGCAGGATCCCGGTATCCCCGTGATCCTTGATCTCCTTGCGGTTGGAACAGTAGCGGACATCGATACCATACAGTTCCTGCATCGCAATGGTTGTCGCGACTGCCAGGGGAATTCCCTTGTAGGCCGGTCCGAAGAGGACATCGAAGTCCGTCCCGAAACGATCATGGATCGCCTGTGCGTAGAAGACCGCCAGCTTATGCAGCTGGGTACCTGTCACAAAGGAGCCGAGGTTGACGAAGAACGGCGATTTCCGTCCGCTCTTGAGGGTAAAATCCCCGAATTTCAGCGCATTGCAGTCCAGCAGGAACTCAATGAACTCCTTTTTGTATGTTTCCATCAGTGCATCATCCTTTCGATCTTCCGGTAGGTCTCTGCCGGGTTTTCACTCTTGGTGATGGAACGTCCTACAACGATCATATTGCAGCCCTGTTCCTTTGCATAGTCCGGAGTCGCCACTCGTTTCTGGTCGTCCTTGGAATCGGAAGACAGCCGGATGCCCGGTGTAACGGTCAGGAACTCATCTCCGCACGCCTCATGGACCGCTTTGGCTTCATGTACGGAACAGACAACACCGTCCAGTCCGGCTTCCTTCGCGTTGAGGGCATAACGGATTGCCGTCTCCTGTACGTCTCCGGGAATTCCAAGCTGATCGTTCATCGCTTCTTTGGATACCGATGTCAGGATGGTGACGGCAATGCACAGGGGGCGCTTTGCGCCCGCGGAGCCTTCTTCAAGACCGGCGATGGCAGCCTTCATCATTTCGATTCCGCCTGCTGCGTGGACATTGACCATATCCACACCGAGCTTTGCCAGATTCTTCATTCCGCCTTTGACCGTGTTGGGAATATCGTGCAGCTTGAGATCCAGGAAGATCTGATGCCCCATATCCTTGACCGTACGGACGATATCCAGACCGGCACCGTAGGTCAGTTCCATGCCGATCTTGACATAGACCGGTTCCTCAAACTGTTTCAGGAATGTGATGACTTCCTCCTTGGTGGAGAAATCCAGGGCAATGATGGTTTTGTTCATAGGTTCAGACTCCTTCCTGTCGCTTCTTTTACAGAAGACAGACCGTATTTCTGCAGCGTATCCGGCAGATCATCAATGATATGAATGCAGGCGTAGGGATCCACGAAGTTCTGCGCGCCGACTTCCACAGCCGAAGCCCCGGCATAGAGGAATTCCAGGACATCTTCTGCTGTCCGGATGCCTCCGACACCGATGATCGGGATATTCACCGCCTTTGCGCACTGGTAGACCATGCGTACAGCGATCGGCTTGATTGCCGGTCCGGACAGTCCACCGGTGGTATTGGCCAGAACGGGTCTTGCGGTACGGAGATCGAGCCGCATTCCGAGCAGGGTATTGATCAGTACAAGGCCGTCTGCCCCGGCGTCTTCCACCGCTCTGGCGATTTCAACGATATTGGTTACGTTCGGGGACAGTTTGACGTAGACCGGCTTTTCTGCAGCGGATTTCGCCAGACGTGTTACGCTTGCCGCAAGGACCGGGTCGATCCCCAGTGCCGCACCGCCGTGCTTAACGTTCGGGCAGGAGATATTCAGTTCATATGCCTTGACCACATCGCTGTGATTCAGCTTGCGGATGACTTCGGCATAGCCTTCTTCCGTACTTGCCGTAACATTGGCCAGGATCTCGGTATCGAACTGTGCCAGCCAGGGAAGTTCATTTTCGATGATATAGTCAACACCATGGTTCTGCAGGCCGATGGCATTCAGCATGCCCATGGGTGTTTCTGCAATGCGGGGCGTCGGATTGCCGAAGCGTTCCTCCGGTGTTGCGCTCTTGATGGCGATACCGCCGAGCCTGCTCAGATCATACAGTTCCGCGAATTCACGCCCGAAGCCGAAACAGCCGCTGGCAGGTATGATGGGATTCTTCAGATGAAGTCCGGGAAGATCCACATGAAGATCGATCACAGTACTACCTCCCCGGTCCGGAAGACCGGACCATCCTTGCATACCCGGAGGCTTCCGCCGTCCGGGGTCTTCACAACACAGCCCATGCAGGCACCGATGCCGCAGGCCATGCGCGCTTCAAGGGACAGATAACCATTGTAGTTCTCTGCGACCGCTCTGAGCATGGGCAGAGGACCGCAGGCAAGTACGGTACCGGGATGGATTCCCGCTTCCTTGATGGCATCGATGACAGTGCCGTGAATGCCCAGGGAGCCGTCCATGGTCGCAACGATGACATTACAGCCGAGTTCCCGGAATTCTTCCGTTCCGAAGACGGCTGCAGTGTTGTTGAAGCCAAGGACTGCAGTTACGTTTCTGCCTTTACTCCGGTAGCGGGCCGCTGTCTCGGCAAGCGGGGGAACACCCACACCGCCGCCGATCAGCACGACGTCTTCCTCCAGTACCGGGAAACCGTGACCAAGCGGTCCGAAAAGATCCAGGGCCTCGCCTTCTGCCATCTCTGACATGACCCGTGTACCGTCACCGACGACTTTGTAGATCAGTGACAGCTGATGATCCGGCAGGATCCTGTGAATGGAAATCGGTCTGCGCAGGTAGTATCCGGGGACCTGTACCTGTACGAACTGTCCGCAGTCCGCATCATCCGTGACCTCCGTCTTCAGGATCATCTCATAGGTATCTTCCGCGATCATGGTATTGGACAGGATGATGGCTGTCCCGCGTTTCATCGTGCTTCCTCCATCTCATTCATGCTGACCATGGAGAAGCTTCTGCTCTCCAGTACCCGGAGCAGTGCATAGGCAGTATCCAGGGAAGTCATGCAGGAGATGTTGTTTTCTGCCGAGACTCTGCGGATGAGGAATCCGTCCTGACGGGTCATCCGGTTGGCAGAAGCGATGGTATTGACGACGAAGCTGACCTTGCCGTGCTGGATGACATCCAGGACGGTTTCCTGATCGGTTTCTTCGTCGCTGATCTTTGCGGCATGGTGGACGAACAGGTTGTGCTTCTCGAGGAACCTTGCTGTACCTTCCGTCGCGTACAGTCCGTAGCCGATGGCGTAGAAGCGCTTCGCCAGATCCAGCGCTGCTTCCTTGTCCGCGTCCGCAATCGTGAAGAGGACATTGCCGTAGAGCGGGATACGTACACCGGATCCCTGAAGTGCCTTGTACAGGGCCTTTTCCAGACTGACGTCCGCACCGAGCGCTTCACCGGTCGATTTCATTTCGGGACCGAGGATCGTATCTACACTGCGGAGCTTCGCGAACGAGAATACCGGTGCTTTGACATAGACTCTTCCGGGCTGTTCCTGATGATAGCCGGGTGTCAGACCCTGTTCAGGGATGGAATCTCCGAGAATGGCCTTTGTGGCTACTCTGCACATCGGAATACCGGTGATCTTGGAGAGGAACGGTACGGTACGGGAACTCCTCGGATTGACTTCCAGAACGTAGACTTTGTCATTCCGGTCCACGATGAACTGGATGTTGTACAGTCCGATGAAGCGGAATCCTTTGCCGATCCGGATACCGTAGTCGATGATCGTATTCTTGACGGTTTCGGAGATCGTCTGTGTCGGATAGACGGAGATGGAGTCTCCGGAATGGATGCCGGCACGTTCAATGTGTTCCATGACACCCGGAATATAGACGTTCTCACCGTCGGCGATCGCGTCGATCTCCAGTTCCTTGCCCAGGACATAGCGGTCGATGAGGATCGGGGAGTCATGGCTGATCTCCTTGACGGCTGTGGTCATGTAGACCCGCAGTTCATCACTGTTGTGGACGATTTCCATTGCCCGTCCGCCCAGGACATAGCTCGGACGTACGAGTACCGGATAACCGATGCGCTCGGCGATTTCCAGCGCGCTTTCCACGGTGACGGCGGTTGCGCCTTCCGGCTGGGGAATGCCCAGCTTGTCGAGCATGGTTTCGAATTCATGACGGTCTTCAGCTGCGTTGATGTCCTCCAGCGTTGTACCGAGGATCTTTACACCGTGCTTCACCAGACTGTCTGCCAGGTTGATTGCGGTCTGTCCGCCGAACTGGACGATGACGCCCAGCGGCTGCTCGAGATCCACGATATGCATGATATCTTCCGTTGTGAGGGGCTCGAAGTACAGCTTGTCAGAGATGGAGAAGTCCGTGGAGACCGTCTCCGGGTTATTGTTTACGATGATGGCTTCATAGCCTTCATCATGCAGTGTTTTGACACAGTGTACGGTAGCGTAGTCGAATTCCACACCCTGTCCGATCCGGATGGGACCGGAACCGAGAACGATGATCTTCTTCCGGTCGCTGGGGATGGATTCGTTTTCCTGTTCGTAGGAAGAATACAGGTACGGTGTTTCGCTCGGGTATTCACCGCCGCAGGTATCGACCATCTTGTATACCGGGGTAATGCCGTTGGTCTTGCGCAGGTTGTACAGTTCCTGTTCGGACATCTGCCACTGGCGGCTGATCCAGCCGTCGGAGAATCCGGTCTTCTTGGCTTTTCGCAGAACGTCGATATTGCCGGGATTGTCCTTGACCAGTTTTTCCGTATCGATGATGGTGTACAGACGATCGAAGTAGAACCGGTCGATGTTGGTGATCTTCTGCATTTCCTCAGCGTCATAGCCGCGTCTGAGCCATTCCGCAAGTGCGAAGAAACGTTCGTCATCTCTTCCCTTGATCTTCAGGTACAGCTCTTCCTTGGTCGCTTCCGTGAGCTCTTTCCGCTCGATGTGATCGACCTTGGTTTCCAGGGAACGTACGGATTTGAGGAAGGATTCCTCAAAGGTACGGCCGATGGACATGACTTCACCGGTTGCCTTCATCTGCGTACCGAGCTGACGGTCGGCGGTCGGGAACTTGTCGAACGGCATGCGGGGGAACTTCGTGACGATATAGTCCACGGACGGTTCGAAACATGCCCAGGTGGTCTTTGTGACAGGGTTGAGGATCTCATCAAGGGTCAGACCGACAGCCAGCTTGGCGGAGATACGGGCAATGGGATAACCGGTTGCCTTGCTCGCAAGGGCGGAGGAACGGGAGACACGGGGATTGACCTCGATGACATAGTACTTGAAGCTCTTCGGATCCAGAGCCAGCTGAACGTTGCAGCCGCCGCAGATGCGCAGTGCCCGGATGATCTTCAGGGCAACGCTTGAGAGCATATGGTTCTCATAGTCCGTCAGAGTCTGTACCGGCGCGACTACGATGGAATCTCCGGTGTGGATGCCG
>JAFWJP010000229.1 GCA_017514645.1 Solobacterium sp.
AGATATACGGGATTTCCGCCCAGACAACGATACCGTTCTGGTCGCAGAGATCATAGAATTCCTGGGCATGCTGGTAATGGGCAAGACGCACAGTGTTGGCACCGATCTCACGGATCACTGCCATGTCTTCCTCATGTTCCTTCAGGCTCAGCGCATTTCCAAGATTAATGCGGTCCTGATGACGGCTGACACCGCGAAGCGGATAGCTCTTTCCGTTCAGGAAGAATCCCTGCGCCGGATCCATATGGAACTCACGGCATCCAAATGCTGTGCATACCTTGTCCTGTACTTCTTCGCCGTTATACAGCTGTGCGGTAACGGAATACAGATACGGGTCGTTGACGCCGTCCCAGAGGTGCACGTTTTCAAGAATGAGTTCTGCACATGCATAGCCGTCTTTGACTTCCGCTTTGACGCACTTTTCACCGTCTTCCGCAGGAACTGTGAATACGACACAGTCACCGCCGGTCTGCCAGGTTTCAATCGTTACGGCAGCGCACTTTTTCTCAAGGTCTACCTTCGGAGTTACCTTGATTCCGTTGGAGCCGTCTTTAACAAGTTCGAAATGATTCTCAGATACCGCAATCAGATTTACGTCGCGGTAGAGACCGCCGTAGAACGTGAAGTCTGCCATCTGCGGATAGACACGGTCATTGACGCTGTTGTCGACGCGGATCTCCAGTGTATTCTCATCGCTCAGACACGGTGTAAGATCTGCACGGAATGTGGAGTAGCCGCCCTCATGCTTACATACAGTCTCTCCGTTGAGCAGAACATCTACACTCATGGCAGCGCCCTTGCACTCCAGGAATAAATGACCGTTTGCGTCCAGTTCCGGCTTTGCGAATGTCTTCTGGTAAACCGCGGTACCGCGCCAGTAGTCATCGCCGCCGTCCTGTCCGTCGATGTTGTTCCAGGTGTGGGGAAGATTGACGGATGTCACTTCAGCGCTGTCGGTTTTCCGGAAACTCCATCCTTCATTCAGGGAAATGATTGTTCTCATAGAATTGTCCTCTTCTTATATATGTATTTCTGCTTACATTATTACTGTCCGAACGATTCGATAAAAGCATTATTTTATGATTAATAAGCATAATATTATGCTACGGTATAGGTATGAACAAACAGTCCGATGCACTGAACCTTCTGCTTGCGATTCTGGATGACAAGCAGATCGGATTTCATGAAATTACCCTCCCGCTGAAGCGCATGAAGGATGTACCGGATATGGGATTGCGGGCGATGCTGTACGGGGAAACCACCGCAATGAATGAGCGGTTTCCTTCCGCACTGAAAAAGGGTGAGGTTCCCCGTGTTTACCTCATCTCCGATACGTTTCTCTGCCATTATTTTCTGTTTCCGATGACCGGAAAGAAATCATTCGGCCTGGTCGGGCCGTATCAGTCCAGTCAGCTTTCCTATGCGCAGATGAAAGACATCCGCGATTATCACCAGCTTTCTCCAGCAATGTTTTCCGCCTTCCAGCAATACTGTTCCACCGTTCCGACCGTCGGTGACAGTGCATTGTTTGAAAGTGTGCTGCGCACCTTCTGTATTGCCTGTTACGGGAAGGAGAATTTTCAGTTTCTGCCATGGCGTGCGGAAATCATCCATCCGCAGAAAACAATCCGCCAGGACGTAAAACCGGTATTTCAGGAACTGGAATCCCGCTATGCAAACGAAGCTGTGCTGATGACCAGCATTGCGGAAGGCGATTATGAAAAAGCAGCAGCCGCAATGTCTGCCCTTTCCGTTTACGGTATGGAATCCCGCAGTGCGAGCCTGTTCCGTGATATGAAAAACTACTCGATCATTCTCAATACCATCTGCCGTGTTTCCGCAAGCCGCGGCGGCGCGCATCCCCAGCAGGTGGACAGTCTCTCCCGCTCCTTTTTCTTCCGTATCGAACAGGCTGTCGATCAGAATGAACTGTTAAGACTGACGGATGAAATGATTCATTCCTATTGTGATGCGGTATCCCGTCAGGATTCTTCCGTGAAAAGCCTTCAGGTTAAGCGTGCCATTGCTTACATCTCGTCACACTTTCATGAGCCTGTCACGCTTTCTGAAACAGTAGCCGAACTTGGAATCACGAAAACCTATCTGTCTGCACTGTTCCGGAAAGAAACCGGGGAATCCTTTACAGAATATGTTTCGCGCTATCGCTGTTCCATCGGGGCTGATCTTCTCCGCTCCTCGCGTCTCAGTATTGATGAAATTGCATTTCACTGCGGACTGTCCGATACCAATTACTTTTCACGCATATTTAAAAAACACTACGGTGTATCACCGCGGAACTATCGTCAGAAATGGCAGAGTCCCGCCCACTAACACTGCGTGCAGGTGTTATTTCAGGAGTCGTGAATTACCACACCCATGCGGTGCCCGAAGGGCATCCTATGGATG
>JAFWJP010000230.1 GCA_017514645.1 Solobacterium sp.
CTCTCCTACTCCCAGGACAATATCCGCAGGAACATCGAAGACAAGGAAGAACTCACCCGCTTTGACAACAAGGGGTTCGCGACCATGTATGCCATGAGCACTGCCATGCGCTACAGTGATACCTTCCATCCCTCCAATCCGCTCCTGCCGATCCTTTCAGCCAACGGCAAGGACGATCCGGTCACCGGATACGAAAAAGGTCTGGCGGATACCCGGCGCTTTCTTGAGAAAGCGGGATATACCAACCTGACCTTCATCACCTACAGCAATATGATGCATGAAGTCCTCAACGAAGATGACCACGACATTGTGTACAAGGACATCATGGACTTCATCCATGCCAATCTCTGAACTCTCCCGCGGGAGAGTTTTTTATTTTCTTCCCACAAGCAGTGCTGAACCTTTCAGAGTCATCCACCGCGCTTCTTCAGCAGTCATGAAGAGACCGTCATCCGTCGGAATCAGCCGGACATCCTCAAACCCCGCATCCTTCAGTTCCTTCATGAACTTCTGCATATCTCCGTAGCGCATGGGTGACATGATATCGTGGATGGCAAACGTACCTCCCTTCTTCAGTACACGCAGTGTTTCCCGCAGAAGCTTCTGCTTATTGTGACCGGCGATATTGTGGTAGACATAGTTGGACGTGACCGCGTCAAAAGATTCGTCCGGATAATCCAGCCGGACCGCGTTTCCGTTTTCAAAGTGTACATTGCGGACCTTTTCCGCCCTTGCGTTATCCTCACAGCGCTTCCGGCTGTAGGAAGCGTATTCCGGACCCCAGGGATCAATGCCGAACACCTCAGCCTGCGGATTCCTCTTTGCACACGCAATGGACAATGCACCGCTTCCGCACCCCACATCCAGGATCCTTCCGCCTTCCGGCACCTGGATGTACGCAGCGGTTCCTTCTACGATCTGCTTCGCCATCTTCCGTTCACCTTCATAGGAGAACTGCTTGTGCAGAGCGTTCAGCCAAAGTGCCGCAGCACCGCAGCCGGCCGCACCCGCCGCCAGGATACCGCGCACACCGCATTTCACATGCAGAGACGCATCTTTCGTCAAAGGAACCGACAGTGCGCAGGCTGCCGACAATACCGCCGCACCGCCCGCAAATCCGACAATCATACCCTTCGGCACCCAGTTTGCATAGTCCGGAACACTGTGATCCGTCTGAGGGGATATCCGTACCGTACGTGCCTTCTCTTCTGTATCATCTGTTTCATCATAGCCATCATAGGGTGCATCCGGATCATGCGGTTTTTGTTTTTTCAGGGAATTGCAGACACGATCAATGTGCGCAAACGCGAAATCCAGGTCATCCGTCCATCCGGTATGCCCGGTAACGATCACATAGTTCCGTCCGCGTTCCCTGAGCGTCTTCGCCAGTGCTGCCAGTGACCGTTTCGACAGATCATTGTCCTCTGCCAGCGAATTGATGAAACTGTATCCCCCGTCTGCCCCGAGCCACAAGGTATCCCCGGTAAAAACGTAACGGTCATCCACAATGTAGACCATATGTCCCCAGGTATGTCCCGGAACCAGCAGACACTCCACCTTGATGCCCGAAACATCCATTACCTGACCGTCTTCCAGCAATGTCCGGTGATTGTCGCTGACGACCGGCGGAAGTTTGTAGAGACCGAAGATGACCTTCCGGCGCAGTTCCCCGGTCATGTAGCGGTTCTCCATCGTACTGAGATACACTTCGGCGTCCCGGAACAGACCATCGCTGTCCCGTTCCAGCGCACCGACATGGTCCGTATCCTGATGTGTCAGAAAGATATGCCTGATCTCTGCCGGATCGATATCCAGCCAGGACATCTTTTCCGCAAGACGCGGATAATTGTATCCCGCATCGATCATGATCGTTGTACCGTTCTTCGTATAGAAGAAGATGTTGGCGATCCATTCCCTTACACACGCAGTATGCTTATCGATCCAGCCGGTCGGCATCGGCTTGAAGATCTCCTTGCCCCGGTACCCGATACTCATGACGATCTTCTGAAACTGTGAAGCCTGTTTTGACATCCCCTGTTCCTCCGTTTCTTACGCAAATTAGTTATAACTAACTACAATATATACCGATTCCCGGCATTTTAACAGTTCTTTTCAGGCGGATCCGGAAAACAAAAAGAGCAGACCCATCGTACGGATCCGCCCCTTCCGCAATCATCCTGTTTCTTCCTCAGCGTACAAAACGCACAGCTGTCCCGTACGCCATGACTTCCGCAGCGCTCTGCATGATGGACGAAGACGCATAGCGCACGCAGACGACGGCATCTGCACCCAGGTACTCCGCTTCCTCCACCATCCGCTTGGTCGCCAGCGCCCTGGCATCGTTCATCATCTCATAGTATTTCGTCAGCTCACCGCCGACCAGCGTCTTCAGTCCTGCACCGATATCCTTGATCGCGTTGACTGTCTGGATCGTGCTTCCTTTCACCAGACCCAGCATTTCCAGCTCTTTTCCGGCAATCGTATCAGTAGTTGTTAAGATCATCTGTTTCACCTCCCCGGAGTTCATGGATCCGTTCCCGAAGTACCACGATCATCCCGATACCGAGCGCAATGATGAGCGCAATGTTCAGAAGCCTTGCCCAGACCGGTACGCCCTCCTCCAGCCAGAGCAGGATCTCCACCGGGCAGAACGCAATGAAAAGTACACCGATCAGCAGGGACGATCTCATTTCCTTTTTCTGATTCCTTGGCATTGCATGAATCTCCGTCATCTTCAGTATAGCATAGAAAAATGCAGGCCTTTCAGCCTGCATATTGCTTATCAAAGAATCTTGTCTCCCTTGACTTCCTTTTTCGCCTGTCTTCTGCCCTTCAGCCATCTCCAGCACTTCCGCACTGCCCAGATGAGCGGAACACCGATCACAGCCACCGGAATCAGCCGGATGATCGTCAGGATCACCTGCTGGATGAGCCAGACAAAGAACTGTCCTGCCCACTGCAGCGTGGATACGAACCGCTTCCCGAAGTTGCCCGTATACAGATCCTCATTGGTCTCGGTATACTCCGTCACTTCCCGTACATTCAGGTATACCGTGGAATACTCCACATCGGTATCCATGTCATTGCGCAGATTCTGATAGTACTTCAGATCCGATTCCACCTCGCTCAGACGGCGCTCGATCGTGATCATATCCTCCACGTTCTGCGCGTTCCTGAGCATCTCCAGCAGACGCTCCTGCTGAATCTCCAGACTCTCGATCTCCGTGGAAACACTGCTGTAGCGCCGGGTGATGTTCTCGATGTTCGTGCTCAGGCTTCTGACCTTGCCGGTTCCCTGCATATCATTCAGGAAATCATAGAACCTGCCGGAAGGTACTCTCAGTGTCATGGACAGGGAACGTGTTCCCTTATTGCCGTAACCGCGCCAGCTGTTGTCATAATCATATGCGTTCTCGTTCTGGATCATGACACCGTACTGATCGATCCAGGTACGGATATTCTTCACCGTCTCATCATAGTCCAGCGTCTCAATTTCCAGACTTCCGGTATAGACCAGTTTCTCGGAACTCTGTTCCTCATCGTCTGTACGTTCGGCGTCCTTCTCGTCATACGCCGCTTCTTCCATGGCTGCGGGACTGTAGTCCGCAATCCCGTTTGTCGTGTAGAATTCCGCCCCTGCAGCGTCTTCCTTCGCACTGCCGGAACAGCCGGACAGTATGAGCAGTGTACTGAGTACAGTTAACAGTTTCTTCATGTTGAACCTCCTATCTGAGATCCCTGAGCACTCCGTTTCTCAAAAGGATCCGGCGATCGCTCAGTTTCGATACTTCATTCGAATGCGTCACCACAATGATCGTCTTCCCGTATTTCTCTGCCAGCATCTGGAACAGTTTGATGATCTCCTGCTCGGTCTCCGTATCCAGGTTTCCTGTCGGCTCATCCGCGAAGATCAGATCCACGTTTCCCGCAATCGCTCTGGCGATCGCTATTCTCTGCTGCTCACCTCCGGACAGTCTGTTGACCAGTCTGTCCGCCTTGGTGTTTACGATGCCGACCATATCGAGCAGTGCGTAGGCAAGCTCCTTGTGGTTGGGGGGCAGTTCATTGTCTGTCTCCGTCATTGCCAGCAGAACGTTCTCCACACCGGTCAGATAGGAGATCAGGTTGTAGGACTGGAACACAACGCCTACCTTGTTGCGGCGGTATTCGTACAGTCCGATTTCATCCACATCCTGACCGTCATAGTAGATCTTGCCCTCTTCCTGCTTGTCCAGACCCGCCATAATGCTCAGAAGCGTTGTCTTGCCGGATCCGGAAGGACCCAGGATGGTATAGAACGTACCGCGTTCAAAGTCATAGCTCAGATTCTTCAGAATATCTCTCCGGTATCCACCGTCAATATATCCGTAGCTGATATCTTCCAGTTTCAGTATCGTATCCATAATCCCTCCTAGTTCTGCTCCAGCAGGATCTGTTTCGGATTCAGCCGCATGATCATATAGGACGGTACCAGGATCGCAATCAGAACGACTGCCGCGCCGAGAATGTAGATCTCACCCACCAGTTTCGGGGAAATGCGCACTTCATACTCCGACAGCAGCTCTTCCTGAGTCACTTCCGTGAAGTAGTTCGTATCACCGTAGTAGTAATATCCGCCGTTGTAGGATTCATCCTCGTACTGCGCATCGCTCTCCGTCTGATAGGACAGGACTGCTTCACCGACTCTTCCCGCGATCAAGGAACCGCTTCCTACAGCCAGCGTAAAACCGACCAGCGCAATCAGGATCAGTTCATAGAACAGCTGCAGAACGATCTTCACCTTGGAAACACCGATGCTCAGAAGAACACCGATTTCATATTCCCTCGTCTTCAGGGTCAGCGCTGTTACAAGCGTGATGATGACAACAGCGTTGACGACCACGATCCAGACCACGAAGTTGGCGAAGAAGCTCATCGTATCCAGAGGACGCGCCATCTTCCTGAACTGTTCATTGTTCGCGTTCAGCTTGGTATAGTCCGCAAGATCACCTTCATGATCCTTGACAAAGTCATCAACATTCAGAGGATCATCCAGCAGATAGACCACCTTGTTCGGTGTCTCTGCCTGCGCCAGCTGCTGTTCCAGATCAACTTCGCTGTACCATTCCGGATTCTGCTGGCTGTAGTACTCATACTGTACGCGCATGATCTCTCTCTGCATTTCCGAGAACGTACTCAACGGGATCAGAATGATGTTCTGGGGATTCTCATACGGAGACATCCAGCGGTAGTAATCCGACGCCGGATCTGCTTCATTCGCATTGTTGTAGATACCGATGATCTCCAGGGGAAGATCAAACTCCTCCACCGTCCGGTTCATCGGCGTCAGCCATTCCTGGGCCCACATATCCAGAGTGGATACCGTGATCGTATCACCGACCCGCAGGTTGTTCTGTTCCGCCAGCTGTTCCGTGATCAGCGCGACTTTCTTCGCATCCTCCAGATCATTCTTGTCAAAGTAGCGTCCGGAAGTCACCGTGAAGGTTCCTTCCTCCAGTTCGATCATATTGTCCGTACCGTTCGCATACAGCATGATCGTCGGCTCGACATACTCCATCTCCGTACCGTCTTCCATCATGACCGTTCCGCCGTGGTTGTTCTCCTCGTAATCATTGTTCAGTTTTACATAGTCGAAATCCCTGGCATACGCTGTCGTATTGGTCAGATAGTTCAGAGCCTTTACCCGCTCATCCTGAGCGATATTCAGCGCTGTCTCCCTGTCCAGACGCGGAGAATTGCGGTAGGCTTCCTGCTGCTCATCCTCATCCTCCAGACTGTCCGCATAGCGCCAGAACGCATCATAGTCGATCTCATAGCTGACCGCAGCCCGCATGCGCTGCCTTGTCAGGATCTTTGCATTGTCCGCCGCCTGCGACACACCCAGTCCCAGAATGACCAGATTGCCGATCAGAAAGAATGTCACGATCAGAAGAATCGTCTTCGTCGGTTTCCTTGTGATGTATCTCCATGCTCGTTTGAACGCGTTCATCCATTGCCTCCTTGTTCATTCTGTCCAGTTTCTCCGCCAGACGTTTGATCCCCAGAGGATCCACCTTCATCTTCCGATGAAGATTCGCCATTATTGTATTTAATAGTCACCGCTTCATTGGACTTGATAACGTATTGTGTTGAATCGTTTGTTTTAACGGTATGACCACCAACTTCTATCTGTATGTTTTCAATCGAGTTGTCTTGAACATAGGTACAGCTGAGTCCATTACTATTGCAGAAACTCTGCGCCGCGCTCAGGCTTGCCGCATCGCTTCCGGAAAGTACGATATCCTTCACTTCCGGCGATGGTGCCGGTGCGTCCTTCGGTCCCAGGGATACCTGATAGCTGATGCGGGCATCCAGGTTCAGAGGACGCTCACAACCATCCTTCGCAATACCCTGATTCGTATTGTCACAATGAATTGCTACGATCGTATCCTTAGGGTAATTGCTGTAAACGCGGGTCGCGTACGCTCCGTATTCTCCCGCCTGGATCCTGGCACCCTTGGTGTTCAGGTCATCAATGTAATTTTCCAGTTTGAAGTAGTTCACACCGATCCATTCATCCGTCGCTGTCTCCAGACGCGGCAGATACAGCGAAATCGTGACTTCCAGCACTGTACCGGAATCCACCAGGGACCCAGCCGGCAGAGACTGATAGATGACCGTACCCGCCGGTGCTTCGTTGTATACCGACTTCGGGACGACCGTTACACTGTTTTTCGGGTCTGCCTTCCAGGCTTCAAACTGTTCCTGCGTATAACCCACCAGGTTGGGGATCTGGACACCTTTTCCCTTGGATACAGTAACCGTCAGGGTTTCCCCTTCCTTCATCGCCTGTCCGGAAGCGACGCTCTGGGAAATGACCGTACCGGCCGCTTCCTTGTCGCTGTAGACTTCCGTCTTGACCAGGGCGATCTTCTTCGTCCTTGCCCAGTTCTCCGCTTCTCCGACCGTTCTGCCGACGAAGTTCTCCACCGTGACCTGTCCGGCCGGTGCTTCACCCTTCGATACAACGATCGAGAGATTCGTTCCTCTGGTAAAGCTTCCTTCGTCCACATTGCGCAGATCGTAGGAGATGACATGTCCGTTCTCCACAGTCGTGCTGTACTGAGTCGTTAGTTTGACTTTCTGCAGCTTGTTCTCACTGATCCACTCCCGGATCTCATCCTGGGTCATATTCCGGATATCCGGGAAGTCGATGAGTTCATCCGGATCCGCACCGAGCGATACGACGAAAGTCATCGGCGTACTTGTCTTGACCTTCTTTCCCGGTGTAATGCTCTGGGATATGACAACATCCGCCGGTACATCAAAGCTGTATTCGTTCGTGATCGCAACCGCTGTGTTCTCAATCTTGTTCTGCCGGGCCCAGGTACTGACCTCACTCAGATTCTTTCCGACAAAGTCGGGCATCTTGATCTTCGGGGCAAGAAACAGCCACCACAGCAGCAAACACAGCAGTGCCGCACCCGCACCAAGCCCGATCTTGACCGGTGTCTTCAGTGTCCGTTTCGGCTTCTCCACCTTCTGCAGTGTTTCCTCCTGGAAACTTGCCGGTCTGTCATCGAACACATCGTCGTCAGGCTCCGGCATCACGATCTCCTCCGGTTCTTCCGGTACCGTGGTCTTTTCCGGTTCTTCCTTCGGCGCTGCCGGCCGGACCGGCTTCACCGGTTCTTTCACCGGTTCGGGAATATCAAATTCCTCCTCTTCGGGCAGATTTTCCTCATATTTTACCGGATTGCGGGGCTGGTAGTCGGCAATACTGTCGATCTTCTCCCGTTTTCCGCTCTTTTTATCTTCCAGTTCCTGCGCAAGCTCACGCATGAAATCTCTCTGGGCCATAGGTATCCCTCCTGCATGCAGTATTCATTGTACCATGTTTCCATGGCTCAGGACCTTTTGTAAGGGATTCTTAAGGTTCTGCCCTACAGGACGGGATCCACACGCGGAAATGACAAAAAATCTCAGAAATCTCCTGAATCTGATCATTTACATGTTTCTGTCCAAAGGATCCACTGCCTTCGGATACTGCCCGCGTCTGATCAGCGCTGCAATCCGCCTGTCCCTCATTTCTCCTGATCCATCCCATCGATCCGGGAACAGATCTCTTCCCGCGCGGTCGTTTCTTCTGCTGCCTGCATATCATGAAAAAAGCCTCCGACAATGTCCGCTGCAGTTTCAAAGACTGCACACTGGTCATATGAACGAAGGCTTTCAATACCCCTGCTTACTGAAAACTGCATCGCTCTCACGATGCAGTCGATGTTTACTCTGCGGAACGCTCAACGATTCCCTTCAGGATCGCCACACAGTTTTCAATGCCCAGCTGTCCGCTGTCGAGGCAGACTTCATAGTGACGCGCGTCACCCCATTCGATCTCAGTATAGATCTGGTAGTAAGCCCGTCTCTGTTTATCCTTGTCCTTCAGACGCTTCAGCGGTTCTTCACTCGTCTCTCCATAGACTTCCACGATCCGCTTTGCCCGCTTCTCGATATCCGCATGAACGAAGACCTTCAGAACATCTTCCCTGTCCTTCAGGATATAGTCCGCACAGCGACCGACAATCACACAGCTTTCCTTGTCCGCAAGCTCCTTGATGATTGCGCTCTGGATCTGCCAGATCTGATCTTCATTGGTCATACCGGGATAATATCCTCTTCCGAGCATTGAGGAGAACCTTCCCTGGGAACTGTACTCTCCCTTGTTTTCGATATAGGACTCTGCCAGTCCGCTTCTTTCCGCCACTTCTTCAATGATCTCACGATCATAGCATTTGATACCGAGCTCGTCCGCCAGAATTCTTCCGATCGTTCTGCCGGCGCTTCCGAATTCACGGCTGATCGTAATTACCTTGTATGTCATGATCTGCAAACCTCCGCTTGAGGATAACCATGTCCTCTATCTTTATTGTATTACCATATTCCGGCTGAAAAGTAAAAATGCTGCGGCATACAGTACCGCTTTCTGACGCAATAAACGATATCGTTCCCCGAGACCGTGATAATCGTTTGATTTTGAGCATTTTCCGTACTAATATTGTTCTGTTTTCCGGACTGTTTGAAACCGGAACAGCAAACCCGAAAGGAGTCCCGTCCGATGAAATTTCTCCGGATCAGCCTGCTGAACATTGTCTACTTCGGTATCCAGGCACCGTTCATCTATCTGTCGACCTATGCGCTGGCACTTGGTGTGCCGGATGATCTTCTGAGCATCCTGATCGGTGTATCGTTCCTTGCGGCTTTCCTCGGTCAGTTCTTCTGGGGAGCGTTGTCCGACCGGATCCGTTCAACAAAAAAGATCATGGTCATATGTACCTTGCTGAGCATTGCGGACTTCCTTGTGATGTGGTTCCTGAAGAGCGTTCCGGTATTTGCCGTCACCTATATTGCACTGGGTTTCTTTATCTCCCCGGCAATATCCATTCTGGATTCCTGGTCCCTGGATCTTCTGGACTATGATTCTTCCTCCTACGGCAATGTCAAGAGTATCGGTGCGATCGGCTTTGCCGGCGCGATGCTCGCACTCGGCTATCTGATCGAGAAAGCCGGGTTTACCACTCTGTTTGTTTCAGGACTGCTCTTCTGTGTCCTGTGTATCCTGCTGTCCCTGTCCCTGCCGGACAAACAGTTCCGTACGGCAGCGGTATCCGAAAAAGGAAAACTGGATCTCAGCATCTTCCGGAATACCACATTCATCCTGCTGCTCGTATCGGTCTTCCTGGTCGGTCTGGCCATTGCCCCGCCGAACAACCTGAAGATCCTGATCATCCAGCAGGCCGGCGGAACGGTAGCGGACATGGGCATCGACAATGGTGTGGGCTATGCGATCCAGGCACTGATGTACGCCGCAGCCGGGCACCTCAGCGGACGTCATCCGTACCGCAATCTGAATACAGCGATCATCTGCACCGCTGCAGGTATGCTGTGTGCCGCGTTTGCCAGCAATATCTGGATGGTCTACCTCTCAACCCTGCTGATCTACGGTGCATTCAGCGTAGAGAATACCGTGATCCGGATGCTGAGCAGGCGTCTGTTCGCTCCGGAACACCTGACGACCGTCCTGTCGATCATCGATGCTGTCTTCCTGCAGCTGGCCGGTTTCATCGGTCTTGTTGCGGCGGGCGGAATCATCGCCAGAACATCCCTGGTCACGCTGATGCTCATCTGCTTCGCCCTCTGTGTTCTGGCTGTCGGTACCGTCAGCCTCATGGCTCTGCACAGATCAAATCAGAAGACTGCTGCCTGACGATTGGAATCAACCCGGATCATTGCGGTCCGGGTTTTCTGTATACTTTCCGGCAGAATTATGTTTCAATGGCACCAGGAGTACCGTTATGACCAATGTATATATCATTCTCTTCGACGATTTCGAACCGCTGGATGTTTTCGGACCTGTAGAAGCCCTCGGAAATATCGAGGACTATCATCTTCACTATATTTCGATGAACGGCGGTGTGGTTCAGAACCGCCAGGGCATCCGTATCCTCACGGAACCGTTCTCTGATACCGAAAACGGAGGGATCCTGCTGATTCCCGGCGGTATGGGTACCCGGAAGATGATCAAGGACACTGCGTTTATCACTGCACTCGGCAGACTGATGCGCAGTGCGGCCTATGTCCTGTGTGTCTGTACCGGATCCGCCCTCGCTGCAGAAACCGGCATGCTGGACGGCAGACACGCAACATCCAACAAATACGCGTTTGACTGGGTCAGAGAAGGTCATGGTGCCGTCCTCTGGGACAGAAATGCCCGCTGGGTCTCTGACGGCAGGTTCTATACATCAGCCGGTGTATCGGCCGGTACGGATATGGCACTCGGATTCATCATGGATCAGTTCGGTGTGGCAAAAGCAGAGGAGATCTGCCGCCGGATGGAATACCACTGGAACAGAGAACCGGATCACGATATCTTCTGAAAGATAAAAGCTCTGATGTACATCAGAGCTTTTCTTGTCTTCCGGTCTTGACGACTGTGTCTCCCGGTGAAGCCGGGATTCCCTTTGCAGGGATCTTCAGCGTACATTCATATCCGGCTTCCCCCGCTCTGGAAAGCAGAGATCCCCCGGCCACATCATCCAGATGGACGGGATACGCTGTTCCTTCGTGGATAAGGACTGCATCTTCGCCCATATTGAACCGTCCGTAGAGAGGATACCCCTTCAGCCGGAGTACAGGTATCCTGAAGAGCCCCGTCTTCTCCGTCTGTACCTGATCCACTCGGAACACCGCGTCACATCCATCATTGGCATCCCGCAGGTTTTCCAGCCGGTCCGGTGCGGTTTTCATGACCTCCCGGACTTCTTCCGTATTCAGTTTCACCAGCGCGTCATCCGTGATCCACATGTCTCTCTGCATCCGCTGTGATACCGGATACAGAAAGCGGATGCGCCGGACACAGTTACCGCACAGAGGTGCCTGATCCGCCAGTACGACCGTACCGCCGCCGTATACCGTGAATGCCGGTCTTCCGCAGACAGCGCACGGACCGAGATCCATCCGGACCACCATTGTTTCCGCCATCAGACCGTTTCCTCCTGTCCGCAGATCTCCAGAATATCACCAGGATAGATGAACGGGACATCTTCCTTGAAGACCAGGATTCCGTGACACCCTTCATCAAGAAACTCTGAAGGTTTCGGCACAAGACCCTTGATGATCCGTTCCGCACTGTCTGCCTTCACGGTCAATGTCTTCCCGCGCCGGTGTACCCGGATCGTATCTTCCGCTGTAAACGACCCGAGAATGACCGTACCCGACACAGTATAGTCCGACGGTACGATCCGTCCTTTGCCGGCATTCTTCAGCCGCCGTTTATTGTCATCCACCCGGAAATACGCCTTTCCGCCGCCCAGCTCTGCCCGCATACGCTCACGTACGCTTTCCGCCGCCGGCAGCGCTTCCCGGTACTCTTCCATTGTCATATCCGCCAATGGGTCCACCCAGACCGTCCGCTCATCCGAGCCGGCATCGAACCCGTCCGATGATTCCGTATATGTGCTCTGCCAGGTAAAGGAACGCGGATACAGGATCCGGATCTTTGCGGCACATTCCCGGCAGAGCGGCAGATCATCCTTCAGGTATGCGGTCTCTCCGTCATCTTCCCTGACCGTTCTGCCGCAGGCAGTACAGGCAAATGTTCTGTTCATGGTTCTGTTACCTTTCCATCAGCCTCAGCAGAAATCCCGGCAGGATCTCTTCCAGCACAGCTGCCCGGTCAATGGTTTCTCCTAGGCGCTTTACTTCTGCCGTGATCAGATCCTTGTCCGCCTGTGATCCCGCGGTTACTGCACCGTACGCATTCCAGCGTCCCTGTGCCCGCCTCACCGGACTGTTATCCTCCAGCAGACGGCGGATATATCCCCTTCCGGCATGTTCCATCAGATACGTATACTTGGCAGCTTCCTGCATTCCCTCTTCGATCATGCACAGCCGATAGGACTTCACCGGTACCGGATCTGCACTGTCACGCTCATCCGGATAGATCAGATACGTATCTCCTGCTTCAAAGTTTTCAAAATCAAACGTATGTAGCGGATCGGCTGTCCAGGCATTGTATGCCCAGCGCAGATAAC
>JAFWJP010000231.1 GCA_017514645.1 Solobacterium sp.
AGACGGAAGGATCGGCAAGGGCATGATCCATGCCAAGAACGGTGATGACTGGGGTGTTGTCGAAGAGGAACTGATGGAAAAGATCACGGAATCCACCAAGGCAACGATCGACTACTTCTGGAAGAATATCACCTATGTGAATGTCATGCGCAACATGTCCGTATCCTGCGATTGCGAAGGCGTTGCGGCTGCGCCGGTCGTGACACCGAACGTCGGTATCCTGGCTTCCACGGATATCTGTGCGATTGATACCGCCAGTGTTGATCTGATCTACGCAATGTGCGAAGAAGATCATCATGACCTTGTAGAGCGGATCGAGACACGTCACGGCCACAGACAGCTGTCCTATATGTATGAGCTGGGCATGGGCAACATGAAGTACATCCTGATCGACCTGGACAATGATGAAGCACGCATCACGCCGAAGAAAGCAGTAGAAGGCGTCAAACCGTTCAAACTGATCAAATAATTGCAGACAGTATATCTGCGCCTGAGGATCCGGGCAGCAGATTTGCCTGAATCAACACAAGAAAGCCATATCCACAGGGAATCTCCCCTGCATGGATAAGGCTTTTTCAGTAGGAATGGTGGGCTTCGCTCCCACGGCCTATCGCTTATCGAGCGATTGCTCTGCTTGCTGAGCTACATTCCTGTCAATGGCGGTTCCGAAGGGAGTCGAACCCTCGTCTTCCGGTAGACAGCCGGATGTAATTGCCGTTATACGACAGAACCTTATGGCGACGAATGCAGGATTTGAACCCGCGGATGAACTGTGTCCATCACCGGCTTTCGAAACCGGCGCAATAAACCAGCCTCTGCCAATTCGTCAGATATGGCGCCGTGCACAGGATTCGAACCTGCAGACCGCTTCCGGCCCATCGCTTTCAAGGCGATTTCCTCACCGCCCGGGCACACGGCATATGGTGGATCCGGACAGAGTTGAACTGCCGACGCGCTGCCCTTCAAGCAGCCGCTCTACCGACTGAGCTACAGATCCATGGTGGGTCATAACGGTAACGCTCCGTTTCTCCGACGGCCACAACGTCGTGTGCTGCTTTTACACCAATCACCCCGTATTCAGAAGGAATCAACAGGTTCCTTCTGTTTCAGTATGTGACGACAAGGATATCGTTCACTGTGACATTCAGTATATCTGCCAGTATCACCAGATTATCCACGGTAGGAAGGCACTCCCCTCTCTGCCATTTACATATCGTCTGGGCAGAAAGCCCCATCAGGGTCTTCAGTTCCTGTACAGATATATTGTTTTTCTTCCGCAGTGCTGCTATATTTGCACCGGTTGCGGCCATATCTATTCTCGGCATCTTGTTTCTCCTCCTTTCAAGCAAAAACCGCTTGTTCACACTTTGACTGTGCAGAACAAACGGTCAGTTCCGATATAGATATTGTCCGGAAGAAATCAGATCATTATCCTGCAGCAGTCATGCCAAAAATCACTATCAATAAAATCAATAGCGTCATGTACCGAGCACCGTGAATAACCTGTGTTCATAACTGCTGTCGTCATGGTTTTCTCCCTTCTGTTACGAGTTCATTATATCTGTTGTTCACTGTTTGTGAAGTAACCCTGTAGTTTACAGTATCCGATCTCTCCTATTTCTCAAACGGGTACACGACACCGAGCTGCTTTCTGATCGTATCCATCAGTTCCATGACATGGATCGTCTCGGCATGCGGCATTGACGGGCATTCCAGCCAGCCCTTCTCCAGGGCTTCAACCGTTTCCATGACCTCGTACTCATAACCGGTCAGCTGCTTCGGCGCATCGATTGCGCGGATCAGTTCGTTGTCCAGGTTGTAGATCTCGATCGCACTCGGGTTGTTTACATTGCGTACAATGATATATCCGAGGGTACCGTGGATCATGCCGTCGCTTGCAGAAAAGGCTTCTGCAGATGAATACAGATTGCCGATGACACCGTTCTCAAAGGTAAAAAGATAGGCATCATTCAGATCCATTCCCGCTTCGTTGCCTGTGCAGACAGAAACGACACCGGTGGGATGACCACAGATCATCTCTGCAAAGTTGATGGGATAGATGCCCATGTCAAGAAGAACGCCTCCGGCCAGTTCCGGCTTCTGGATCCGCTCCTTGTGGGCGATGGGTTTGGAGAGATCCGCCACAACGATCTTCGGAGTACCGATGATCCCGGAGAAGACTGCATCGTTGATCATCTGCCGCATCGGCTGGTAGCGTGTCCAGATTGCCTCAGTCGCCAGAAGATGATGTTCTTCTGCATAGGCCAGCAGTTTCCTGCTCTGCTCCGCATTGGCTGTGAACGCCTTTTCCACAAGTACAGGAATGCCATGTTCCAGGCACAGCATTGCATGTTCATAGTGATGGGAGTGCGGTGTGGCGATATAGACAAGATCGATGTCCGGATCGTTCACCATGTCCTGGTAGGATCCGTATGCGTGAATTACCCCGTTTTCCTGTGCAAACGCCTCCGCTTTTGCCAGACTGCGGGACGCGATGCCGTAGAGCTGTATCCTGTCATAGCCGTTGTCGTTCATCATTCTGATGGTCTTCGCCATTGTCTTCGCAATGGCACCTGCACCGAGAATACCCAGTCGGATCATACATAAACTCCTTTATTTCCCTGTGTTCATAATACTCATAAGTATTTCTGAATGATTGCGGTCC
>JAFWJP010000232.1 GCA_017514645.1 Solobacterium sp.
GGTCAACGGTACTTCCGGGTATGAAGAAGCGGCAGGACAAGGCATCGTTGCGGGTATGAACGCCGCAAGGAAACTGGACGGAAAGGAACCGCTGGTGTTCGGAAGGGATGAAGCCTACATCGGGGTTCTGATTGATGATCTGACGACCAAAGGGACCCAGGAACCCTACCGGATGCTCACATCCAGGGCCGAGTTCCGTCTGCTGCTGCGGCATGACAATGCTGAGGACAGGCTGATCGGAAAGGGGTATGAAACCGGTCTGATCTCCCAGGTCAGGTATGACCGCTGGCAGGCAAAACAGAAAGCACTTGCCGATCTGAAAGCGGAACTGGCAAACAGCACGTTCTCGCTGAAGGATCCGGAAGTACGGGAGTATCTGGATGCCAGGGGATACGATACGCAGGGAACCGGCGGATTCAACGGACTGGATCTGGTCAGAAGACCGCAGATTACGACCTATGATCTGATGAATCTGAAACATGCGGAGATCGAAGAAGAGATCGCCGCAGAATGCGATATCGACATCAAATACGAAGGCTATATCGCCAAGGCCAAACGGGAAGCGGAAAAGCTGAAGGGTATGGAGGAGATGATCCTCGGTACGGAGTTCAACTACGACGAAGTTGACAATCTGTCCATTGAAGGACGGCAGAAACTGAAAGCCTATCAGCCGGCAACGATGGGACAGGCGTCCAGGATCTCCGGCGTCAATCCGGCGGATCTGGCAGTACTGGCGATTGCTGTGAAACAGGGAAAGGGAAGAAGAAAATGAATTACGAAGAAGTAGTATCCAACGTGAATGTCTATGGACTGGAGGAATCCGTCAAGGGCTCCAAATATCCGATGGCTGTTGATATTTCCCGGGTAACGGACGAAATCACGGAACGTACGGTCAAGCTGGCCAACGCGCCTGCAGGAAGCGGACACGACAATTTCCTGAACGGCGTCATCGTTCAGTTCGATCTGACATTTACAAACAAAGCCTGGGTCGAAGCGGAGCGCTATCATTTCCTGGACTTTGTCAGTTCCCAGTCAACGATGCACCGGATCACGAAGTTCGATCTGGACAAGGCCTACATTGAGTACACCGACCCCCGGATCATTGAGATCATGAAGGAAAAGGCCAAGGAATACAATGACCTGCAGGCGGATATCAAGCGGCTGCGTGAGATGGGCAACGATACGACAACGCTGACGGATCTGGCTGCCCAGAAGTATCTGGAAGTACTGTATTCCAATCCGGCAGGGTTCCGTCTTACCGCCAGGATGACGACGAATTATCGTCAGCTCAAGACGATCTATGCCCAGAGACGGACACACCGTCTGCCGGAATGGCGGGCATTCTGCGCCTGGATCGAAACACTGCCGATGGCGGAGTTCATCATCGGAGCACAGTAATGAAGAAGCTCCTGGGACTTCTGTGCGCGCTTGTCCTGCTTTGCGGCTGCGGCGCAGAACGAAGACAGGTGCTGAAGGAACCGGTCCGTGCGGTCTGGTATGCGTTCCCGATTATGAGGAAGCAGGCCGGATGGACAGGGAAGCGTATGAAGCGGAGGTCGGCAAGGTCGTTGATGATCTTCTGACCATCGGCATCAATACGGTCTTTCTCCATGCGGTTGCGCATACAGAGGCCTACTATCCGTCTTCCATCTATCCTGAAGCAGAGATCTTCAGCGGTGCAGACTATGATCCGCTGCGGATTTTTATTGACACCGCACATGCGGCAGGCCTCAAGGTGGATGTCTGGATCGACCCGCTCCGGTCTCTGACCGTTGAGGAGGCTGGTTCCAGAGAGATCAATCCGCAGATTGCCCAATGGCTGCAGGAGAACAATGAAAGACTAAGGCAGGTGAACGGCCGCTGGTATCTGAATGCGGCGTATCCTGAAGTACGGGAGCTTGTCTGCTCCGTCGTTCAGGAACTCCTGGACAACTATGATGCGGACGGCGTTCACCTGGATGATTACTTTTATCCGGACGGAACGGACAGGCGTTTTGATGCCTATGTGTTCGGGCATCAGGATACATATGACGATGTTTCAGCGTTCAGGAAAGCGTCGATCGATGCGCTGGTGGAGGAACTCCACGGAATCTGCCGGAAAAAGGGTGTCCGCTTCGGGATCTCTACAGCCGGCAACTATGAACTGACGGCGGAAACGTACTATGCCGATCCGGCGCACTGGGTGGAAGCCGGCACGGTGGATTATCTTGCGCCGCAGATCTACTGGGGCTTTACGCATCCGCTGAAGCCCTATACGGAAACACTGGAACAATGGCTGGCGATAGCCGGGGATACGCCGGTACTGCCGGGTCTTGCGGCCTACAAGATCGGTGTCAGCGACGTGTATGCGCAGTCAGCGTCGGAAGAGTGGGTGGAACAGCATGATCTGCTTGTGCGGCAGATCGAAACGGCAGACCAGCATGGCTGTCAGGGCTTCGCCTTGTTCCGTTACGGATCCCTGTTCCGTCCGGCACCGTCTGTCAAGGATGCGGTAACGGTGGAACTTGCGGGTCTGATCGTCGCTGCGCACAGATCGGGGGAGGCAGGACAATGAACGAAGCAGTATTTGCGACAGAAGCCGGAAAGCTCGGAATCGGGCTGACCGATGCGATGCTGAAGCAGTTCCGGGACTATATCGTCCTTCTGCAGGAATGGAACGAAAAGATGAACCTCACCGCGATCACCGATCCGGAAGAGATCTATGAGAAGCACTTTCTGGATTGTCTGACACCGCTGGCATACGCTGGTCTGCACGGGCAGATCGCGGATATCGGCAGCGGAGCCGGATTTCCGGGACTGGTCTTCGCCATCGCACGGCCGGATCTGGACATCA
>JAFWJP010000233.1 GCA_017514645.1 Solobacterium sp.
CACCCTGTGTCGCATCCACGACCAGTACAGCGCCTTCACATGCCGCAAGAGAACGCGACACCTCATAGCTGAAGTCCACATGCCCCGGTGTATCGATCAGATTGAACAGATAGGTTTCACCGTTCTTTGCAGTATAGGAAAGCTGGACCGCGTTGAGCTTGATGGTGATTCCCCGTTCGCGTTCCAGATCCATATCATCCAGTATCTGCGCTTTCATATCCCGTTCCTTGACAGTATCCGTCATTTCCAGGATCCGGTCTGCCAGTGTTGACTTCCCATGGTCAATATGCGCTATGATACAGAAATTTCTGATGTGTTCCTGATCCATAAATACTCTCAGTCAAACCTCCTGCCGATCCATTCCCTGCCGGCACCGTTTCCGAACGCATCCGCATTCATACGCTTTCTGCCTTCTGCCTGAAGTTCAAGCACCCGGAGGATTCCTCCTTCACACGCCACTTCCATGGCATGATCACGGAAGCCAAGCACCGTACCCGGCATTTCCTGGATATCGCAGACCCGCATGCGGCAGGCATAGAACTTCACCCGTTTCCCGTCGATCATACCATAGGCAACCGGAAAGTCGATCAGTGCCCGGATATGATCATAGACAGCGTGTACGTCTCCTTCCCGGAAGGAAACACACTCTTCCTCCGGTGAAATATTGCGTGCAATGACGACCTTTGACTCATCCTGCGCTTCACCTGCGAGTTCTCCCCTGAGATAAGCCGGCAGCGCTTTCCGTATCAGTTCTGCGGAAGCGGCTTCCAGACGGATATTCAGAGACTGCGTTGTATCATCCGGATCGATCGGGACAATCTCCCTGGCATAGACCCGCCCGGCATCCATCTCCTTCACCATCTCCATCAGGCAGACACCGGTTTCTTTATCTCCTGCCCATACAGCTCTGTGCACAGGTGCACCGCCACGGTACTTCGGCAGCAGACTCGGGTGAATATTCACACTGCCGTACTTCGGTGCATTCAGCAGAGACATCGGTATGAACTGTCCATAGGCACAGCATACGATCAGATCCGGATCGTACGAAAGGATCTCCGGAATCCCTTCCTTCAGTTTCTCCGGCTGAAGGACCGGGATCCCGTACCGTTCAGCTGCTGCATGAACGGGTGTCATTTCGATGATTCTCTTCCTTCCGACAGGACGATCGGGCTGGGAAACAGCCGCAACGACATTGTATTTCTCCGCGACCAGTGTATCGAGAACCGTCACGGCAAATTCAGGTGTACCGATAAATACGACTCTAACGTCCATTTTTCTTCCCCCTTGTTTCAATGGGTATATTATATCTTATCTTCATTGCATTTTCAGAATCCCTTTGTTATAATTCAAACGTTGTAATCGATAGGAGGTGTACTATGGCGAACATCAAGTCCCAGAAAAAGCGTGCGCTTACAAACAGAAAGAGCCAGCTTGCCAATGCCAGCAAGAGAACTGCTGTAAAGACAGCGATCAAGAACGTCCTGAAGGCTGTTGAAGCAAAGGATGCAGAAGCTGCAGCAGCTGCATACAATAAAGCGAATTCTGTACTGGACAAGGCTCTGAGTGACGGCATCAAGACAAAGAACTATGTTGCCCGTCAGAAGTCCAGACTGGCCAGAGCGGTCAATTCTATCGAGGCTTAAAGACAAGAAACAGGCAAGACCTGTTTTTTTGTACAAGAAAAAAGGGAGTGGTTTACACTCCCAGATACTGTTTCAGGATCATTTCCTTCCGGATGAGTTCTTCATCCGCAGATTTGTTCCGTTCCCGGCGAAGCGTATTGATGCGTTTCGCCTTTTCATATTCCCGCATACAGTAATCCATGTATGCTGCGTCCTTCTTCTTCATCAGGCACGGACCCAGCAGGATCTCCTCCCCGCTGTACACGGCATGGGGCTCCGCCCGGAACGACGTGATTTCATAGTCCTTTCCCCGGTCCTGGACATAGCGCTCATCAAGGATCGTGTAATGATGCTCGCTGATCCACCTGCGCATTGTGTCCGCTTCATTGTTGATCTGAACAATGATACAGCGGAACCGAGCGAGTCTGTCCAGGGCTGCTTCGAGGATACCAGCAGCTGTCCGGTAACCCATACCGGCAATCACAGCACAGTCCGCATCCTGCGGAATCCGTTCAAAACCATCGGACAGCACCGGAATCACCCAGTCCTCCACGCCTGCTTCCTTCAGATTGGAACAAGCACTGTTCAGCGGACCTTCCGCGACATCGGCCGCATAGGCTTTTGGACAGATACCTCTTTTGACCAGGGCAATCGGAAGCTGGGCATGATCGGTGCCGATATCCGCCGCGATACAGCCGGACGGCACCAGTGCCGCAATGGCTTCCATCCTCGGATTCATATTACTTGTCGAAGAAGTCCCGCAGACGCTTGGAACGTGTCGGATGCTTCAGTTTCCGCAGGGCTTTCGCCTCGATCTGACGAATACGCTCACGTGTTACGTTGAATTCCTTGCCGACTTCTTCCAGGGTCCTGGTACGTCCATCGTAGAGACCGAAACGCAGACGAAGCACCTTCTCCTCCCTTTCGGTCAGTCCGCTCAGGACATTGTTGATTTCATCACGGAGAAGCTGATTGTTCGCGTACTGGTCCGGACTCATTGCATCTTTGTCCTCAATGAAATCACCAAGGTGGGAATCGTCTTCTTCACCGATCGGAGTCTCCAGGGATACCGGTTCCAGGGCAATCTTCTGGATCTCCCGTACCTTCTCCGGTGTAATGCCGTCCAGACGGCTGCTGATCTCTTCCGCTGTCGGATCACGTCCCAGTTCCTGAACAAGCTGACGCTGCACCCTGGTCAGCTTGTTGATTGTTTCAACCATATGGACCGGGATACGGATCGTTCTTGCCTGGTCCGCAATGGCTCTGGTAATGGCCTGACGG
>JAFWJP010000234.1 GCA_017514645.1 Solobacterium sp.
ATTATTCTGAGTTATTACTAGGCAGTGGAGCGATTCACTGCTTTTTGTTGGTTTTCAGTGTGAAATCCTGTAGAATCTTTACAGGAGATAATATGATCAGAGCTGTTCTTTTTGATATGGACGGCATTCTGTACGACAGTGAGCCGGTATATTTTGATATCGGTCTGCGTGTGATGCGGGATCTTGGATACAGCGGTCCGGAGGACTGCCTGTACGCGGGTATCGGCCTTACCAACGAGGAAACATACCGCATCTATGCCGGATTGCTGGATCATCGGGTCTCTGCGGCAGAGATCGGAAAGCGGATCGATGCGTACAGTCTGTCCCGTGTGCCGGATTACCGGGCGATCATGTTTGAGGACGTGCCTGAGGCGCTGCAGATATTGAAGGATGCAGGGGTACGGATGGCCTGCTGTTCTTCATCTCCGATGCGGGTGATCGAGGAGAGCCTGGAAGTGCTGGGCATTCGTTCTTTCTTTGCAGGAATCTATTCCGGGGAGAATGAAAGCAGACCGAAACCGGCACCGGATATTTATCTGAGAGCGGCAGAAGGGCTGAATCTGAAGCCGTGGGAGTGCGTTGTGTACGAGGACAGTACACTGGGTATCCGGGCCGGGAAACAGGCCGGAATGCGGGTGTATGCCCGCAGAGAGGAACGGTTCCGGATGGACCAGTCGGAAGCGGATCGTATTGTGTCCTGTGCAGCCGATATGGCGGTACAGGTGATAGAGGAGAATAAATCATGGAAGAAGTGATCAAGATTGAAGGCGGACGGTCATTGAGCGGCAGTGTGGTGATCTCGGGCGCAAAGAACGCGACGGTGGCACTGATCCCTGCAGCTGTGCTGGCTCAGGGACCGGTGACGATTACCGGTGTACCGGATATTGCGGATGTGGATTCTCTTTCCCGGATCCTGGAACTGCTGAATGTCAAGGTTTTCCGCAAAGCACCGGATCATATCATCATGGATCCTTCGGAAATGAGAAACATCGATCTGGAGGATGATGCCGTTACGAAACTGCGGGCGTCCTATTATTTCATGGGAGCACTGCTTGGAAAATACGGCTATGTACGCATCAAAATGTCCGGCGGCTGTTATCTGGGTCCGAGACCGATCGACCTGCATATCAAGGGATTTGAGGCCATGGGCGCAACGGTGGACTATGACCGCGGGTGCTATACGATCAAGTCGGATCATCTGCACGGAGCGCGTATCTTCCTGGATATTTCTTCTGTCGGTGCCACCATCAACATCATGCTGGCAGCGGTGCTGGCAGACGGACGGACAACGATCGAGAACGCCGCGAAGGAACCGGAGATCATCGATATCGCAACAATGCTGAACAAGATGGGGGCGAATATCCGTGGTGCAGGAACGAATGTCATAACGATCGACGGTGTACGGGAACTGTCCGGCTGTTTCCATGAGATCATTCCGGACCGGATCGAGGCCGGAACATTCCTGATCATGGCGGCTGCTAGTGCTTCCGAAATGAAGATCCTGAATGTCATTCCGAAGCATATTGAAAGTCTGACATCCAAACTGCTGGAAATGGGCGCGGATCTGGAGATCGGTATTGATTCCATTCTGGTGCGCAGATCGAAGAAGCTGCTGAAGGCAGTGGATATTACGACCAAGCCGTATCCGGGGTTTGCGACGGACCTGCAGCAGCCTTTCACACCGCTTCTGACCCAGGCAGAGGGCATCAGCGTCGTTACGGATACGATCTACAAGGAACGCTTCAAGCACTGCATCGAACTGCAGCGCATGGGCGCAAACATCGAACTGCCGACCGGATCAGCCATGATCAAAGGACCGACAAAGCTCTACGGTGACAAGGTGACAGCGACCGACCTGCGCTGCGGTGCTGCACTGATCGTTGCCGGGCTGATCGCCGATGGTACAACGGAGATCCACGGTGTCCATCATATCGACCGCGGCTATGATCGGATCGATGATAAACTGCGTGCGCTCGGCGCGTCCCTGCACAGAGAGATCGTTGAGTGATCTGGTATCTTCTGCTGAATACAGCCGTCTTTCTGCTGTACGGAATTGATAAAGGCAGAGCAGTCCGTGATGATTGGCGGATTGCGGAAAAGACGCTTCTTCTGGCAGCTGTCTTCGGCTGCTACGGTGCGCTGGCAGGCATGATCCTGTTCCATCATAAGACACGGAAACTGAAATTCCGGCTGCTTCTGCCGCTGATCTGCCTGGCGGAAACAATCCTGTATGTATATCTGAAACAAACGATCTCCTGAACGGAGATCGTTTCTGTATATTCAGTGTTCCTGACGAAGACGCTGCAGCGGCAGGAAAGGAACGGGGATCTGCGGGATCAGAGCGCCAAGGAAGATCAGCGTACAGCCGAACAGTTCACCGGCAGAGAGAGCTTCTTGAAGTAATGCCCAGCCTGCCAGAGCAGCGAATACGGATTCAAAGCACAGCAGGACGGATACCGCAGACGCGGGAAGAAGTTTCTGGCTCCCGGCCTGCAGGGAATACGCAACCCCGGAAGCGAGAATACCGGTATAGAGGACAGCAGAAAGCGCAGGAAGGGAGAAGCGGATCTGCAGGATCATTCTGCCCTCAAACAGGACAGCAAAGACCGTGCTGAACAATGCACAGGTCATAAACTGGATCAGGGTGAAGCGGGAGATCACGATCCGATCGCTGAAGCGGTCCAGAATGAGAATCTGCAGTGCACCTGCCAGAGCGCTGAAGACGATCACAAGATCCGGAAGCGCAAATGACGCAGGTCCGCTCATGCAGAGGAAATACATGCCGCAGGCAGTCACGGATGCAGCGATCCAGGTGCTGGATGCCTGTTTCTTTCCCAGCAGGGTACAGATAACAGGAACGAAGAGAACCGATGTCGATACGAGAAATCCGGTCTTCCCGACAGCGACACCCATATGCAGTCCCAGCTGCTGAAGTGTGGTCATGGCAAACAGACAGATCCCGGACAGGATCCCGGCAGATACAGAACGGTCACCGGGCAGTACCGGTCTGCGCGGAAACGACACCAGCGCAGTAAAAACAGACGCGGTCAGAAAACGCAGCGCATTGAAGGTCAAGGGACCGAAAAGGTCATTGCCGTTTGCCTGGAATACAAAGGATGTTCCCCAGATCAAGGTCGCTCCCAGTACCATCAGTACACCATAGCTGTTGTGTTTCATCATCCACCTCCTGAAAAAACAAACAGGGCATCTGTGTCCTGCCTTATAACACAATGGATTGTGTTAACATCTGCGGTCAGGAACCGATACCCTGTGCATCCGATGACGCGATATATGTTTGTACGAGTCGATTCTACCATATTAAAATATCCTGTCAACAATCTTCGTTGACGCACATTCCCCGGTATGGTAAGATACTTTTGCGCTTTCTTTAAGCACGCATGAGGCTTAAGGCGGAAGGGAGATTTGAAGTTATGAAACAGGGGATTCATCCTAAGTACTACAAGGCAAAGGTTGTCTGCACAAGCTGCGGTTCCGAGTTTGAAACAGGTTCGACACTGAAGGAAATCAAGGTCGATACATGTTCCAACTGCCATCCGTTCTA
>JAFWJP010000235.1 GCA_017514645.1 Solobacterium sp.
AATTCGATTTCAAACGCCGGATGATCCTTGTCCACGAATCCGGTGATGACTTCCGCACCGAAATACTGCTTCAGCAGCTCTGCCAGCTCATCCCGTGCCGCAAGGACCTTCTCTTCGTTGAACCCGGCAAATCCGTCGATCGGATAGATCACTGTCTTTGTCTGTTCATCGATCTTGCCGATCTCGCTCTGCCGCCACGTCCAGCGCCTTGTACGTACCTCATGACCGCAGACATAGACCAGTTCACCTGCCTCCGGTGTTTCTGTTTCCGTACTGCCGAACGGCAGGAACGTATCTCCATCAACCGCAAAGCGCACTTCCAGATCCTCTCCGTGCATCGTATCCAGGTCATGGGTTCCCATCGGGATTTCGTACTTGATGGATACCGCGTTGTTCAGATCCACAAGCGGATTGATGGAAGGCATGCCTTTTCCTTTGGAGATCCTGGTCAACAGTGCTTCCGCCGAACAGGTAAACTTGTTCGGATTCATGCCCAGCGTACGGAACGCTTCCCGGTACGGCTGTACATCCGGCAGTTCCTTGACCTTTACACCATTCAGTTTCTCTGCCAGTATCGTATAGTTCTCCTCCAGCATCGCTTCGATCTCCGGTACAGGTTTCGTATTGTCCGCACCCTTCACTGCAACGACGCCGACGATCACATCCGGCAGTTTCTCAAACACATCGTCTGCGATTACATATTTCATAATTATTCCTCCCGGCCTGCGGCCTGATCGATTAAAGCATCCAGAACATCCGGCTCGGCATATCCCGGAATATACCCGAGGAAATTGCCGTCTTCCTTCATAATGAATGTTGTCGGATATCCCTGGATACCGTAGTTGTAGGAAACCTGGAAATCATTGTCATAGAGTACTTCCATCGTGTATCCGTTATCCGCCATCCACTGCTCAACGTACTCGACGCTTCCCTCATGGTTGAAGCCCGGTGCCGCGATCAGCAGGATCTTGACATCATCACGGTTCTCTTCCAGCCACTGCAGATGCGGCAGTTCCACCTTGCAGTACGTACACCAGGTACCGAAGAAGTTCAGCACGACCGCCTGTCCTTCATAATCCGAGAAGGATACCATCTCTCCCTGTCCGTTCTGCAGACGGAAATCATACAGGTGGATGTCATTCGCATCCGCAGGGACATCTGCTGTTTCCTGGCTGCTGTTCTGCCCCTGACGCTGTTCCAGAGCCTGTACCCGGATCATGCCCTGTGCCAGCAGATACACGCCCATGCCGAGAACCACCGCTGCGCCCAGTTTTGATGTCCACTTCACAATATTCATATGTTTCTTCAGAAGTGCCAGCACTTCATCCGTAAACAGGCCCAGAAGGATAAATACCAGAATAAAGCCCAGAGAATACGCACCGATATAGAACCAGCCGACCATCGGTGACGGGCTCATTGCGGCAGCCGCAATCGCCGAAGCCAGCAGCGGACCGATGCACGGACTCCAGGCAAAACTGAAGAAGAAACCCATCAGATACGATCTGCCGGCCGTCATCGTCTTCCGGGGATCAAACCCCGCCCGGTACTCCCGCTCCAGCAGCGGAATCCGGATCACGCCCATGGAAAACAGACCCAGCAGAATAAACAGGAAGCCGCCGATCAGCTGGAACATGATCTCATGGCGATTGAAAAACGCCCTCAGCGCATTCGAACCCATCCCGGCAAGAAAGAATACCGTACAGATTCCCAGCACAAAGCAGAAGGTCATCGCGATCGTATGCCTGCGCCGTTTCCCCGGTGCCTCTTCTTCCCGTCCCGCCATCAGATAACCGATGTACAGCGGCACCAGCGGCAGCACACACGGCGAAAAGAAGGAAAGAAGACCTTCCACAAACAGACCGAACATTGCACCGACAGAACTTGTCACTGAATAACACTCCGAAATTCTGACTCATTATAACATAGACACCCGCACATCGATTCCGCTAATATATGACCAAGGAGAAAAAAACAATGCAGTATCCCCCGTTTCTGAAACCGAATGACACGATCGGTGTTTCCGCACCCAGTGCCGGTGTCGGCCGAAAACTGGAATCCTTTGATCATTCCCTTACAGTACTGAAAAGACTATGGCGGATCAAGGAAACCGGCAGTGTTCGCGTCAATGCTGTACGCAGCGCCGATGCAGGAACCAGGGCTGAGGAATTCTGCAGCCTGTTCCCTGATCCGGAGGTATCTGCCGTCATGTGTGCCGCAGGCGGTGATTTCCTGTACGAGATCCTTCCGTACATTGACTGGAATACGATCACAGCCCATCCGAAGTGGATCATGGGAGCGTCCGACCCGACATCCCTGCTGTTCACAGCCACTGTGAAATATGATATCGCAACCCTGTACGGACACAATGCCGGCAGTTTTGACATGATACCGTTTCACCGTTCCCTGGAAGACTGTCTGCAGATCCTCCAGGGCAATCTGATCACCCAGATATCCAATGACCTGATCTCATCCGACCCGCCGTTCAGTGACGGTCCTCTGCACTTTGATCAGCCATCCCGCTGGAACGGACCGGAGGAACTGCACGTTTCCGGCAGGTGCATCGGCGGCTGCATCGATGTGCTCAAGGATCTCATCGGAACCCCGTATGCCGCAGTAGACACCTTCCTGGACCGGTATCCGGATGAGCGGACCATCTGGTACTTCGATGACTTCGCGCTCAGCGCAGAAACATTCTATCTTACACTGCTGCAGATGAAATACGCCGGCTGGTTCCGGAACACTGCAGCCGTCATCATCGGCCGCGTCATCCTGCCGTCCTCCAATACCGGCATGACTTATGCCGAAGCGGCAGACCTTGCGCTTCAGGATATCCCGCATTACACGGAAGCCGATATCGGCCATACACCTGGAGCCATGACCATGATCAACGGCGCAGTCATGAATCTGGATGTTTTCCAGGGAAAAGCGCATATTTCATTTGAACTGAGATCATAGACAGTGCTATAATCCCTATGCATGGGGTTTTAGCTCAGCTGGGAGAGCGTCCGGTTCGCAATCGGAAGGTCGAGGGTTCGAATCCCTTAAGCTCCACCATGTAGAAGTAACAGGACTGACGGCAGTCCTGTTTTTCTGTATTACTCTTCCAGAAGATTCTTGTAGGTATCACTCCAGACGTACCATCTCCATCATACGGATCCTGTAATACATTCATGGACCGTTCTTCCTTCGTAACCGGGTTCGTAATATAAACCGTTTCGACATAGACATCCTTGCCGCTCACGATGGAATGCTGGGCAATGTTGGCGTTTTCATGCATGATGAGGTTGAAGGGCTGTTCGATGTAGTAGGTGCTTTCACTGCCTGGTACAATGAACCAGTGGTCAATGAGCCTGTCCCTGCCTTCCGTGTCACCGAAGTACCGTTCCGCGTACACCAGCGGCATATTCGAGTAGTTTTCCGGCATGAGAGGAGAATTGAAGATCGCCTTCAGCATCTCCTCACAGATCTCCGGATGTTCTGGGTCCCACATCCTGTAAGCACACAGGAGATTGTAAACAACATAATACTTCCCGTGGTCACCTGTCGTATCGATATAGGAATAGTCAGCCGCATTGTGCGCAAAGCGGTTGGCCGAAAGAACAACTTCCTCAACATTCGCTTCATAGGTACCGGCACCTTTGGGATCCTGTGCCGTAGTCCTGGTCGTATATTCACTGATTTCTGTCTGGATTTCCTCCTCATCAGATACCTGGAGGGTGAAGCCCGCAGAATGCTCTTCTGCGGATGGATTGTCGATTGGCGTTATTTCTTCCTTCGTACATCCGCTCAGCACCAGAGAGAGTATTTCCGGAATCACAAACAGTTTCCGGATCATTGGTGCATTCTTCGTTTTCTTTCCTCCTGAATCAGTATACCTGCATTGCGGCAGAACCGGTCAAATGCCGGCTCATTTTACATAATGGATCCTGGTCCTGTCGAACCTGTCCTGCTGTTCTCTTTCTTCTGCCGGATAGCCGTATGCGAATATGGCAAATGCCCGCAGATTCTCCGGCAGACCGAGGATCTTTTCTACTGCCTGCATCTTGTGTTCTTCCGGCGCAATCCCGATCCATACACCGCCGAGTCCCTGCGCATCGGTCTCCAGCCACAGGTTCTCCAGCGCGATCGACATGTCGACCTGTGCATATAGCAGATGTCTGCAGTCTGTACGATATACCGGCACGATCGCTGCCGGGGCATCTGCTGTCATGCCGGCGTAGGGACTCGCCTTGGCCAGTTCCTTCAGGATTTCCTTGTTCGTCACGACGTAGAATTCCCACGGCTGCTGGTTGGACGCCGAAGGTGCCTGCATGGCTGCTCTGAGGATCGCTTCTGTCTTTTCCGGTTCAACCGGTCTGTCCTGATATTTCCGGATGCTTACCCGGTGATAAATACTGTTCATACTCTTCTCCTTTGTGTTATCAGAATCTCATTCAGCGTATTGATGAGCTGTTTTATTCCAGTGTCCAGCCGCCGTCGATCAGCTGGACCGTTCCTGTAACCATGGATGACGCATCACTCAGGAAATAGATGACTGCTGCCGCAACATCGGCAATCGTTCCCAGACGCTCAAGAGGGATCTTTGCCAGAATGCTCTGCCGGAATGCCGGATCATCCAGCCGCTCTGCCGTCCCCGGTGTATAGACGAATGTCGGCGCGATGGCATTGACGTTGATGTTGTCCGGTGCCCATTCTGCAGCCAGTACCTTTGTCAGCATATTTACACCGCCCTTGGAGGCACAGTAGACGCTTTCATTCCGGATCGCGGCCGTACCGGCCTGGGAAGACATCATGCAGATCTTTCCTCCCCCGCTCTTCCGCATGCTCGCTGCAGCAGCCTGTGCAAAGAAGAAGCTGCCCTTCAGATTGAGATCCATCATCTCATCCCAGTCGGCTTCCGTCACATCGTAGGCAGGTATGGGATTTCCCATACCGGCGTTGCTGAAAAGCCCGTCGATCCTGCCGTAAGCAGCTTCAATCTCCGCGACACAGGCACGGATGCTGTCAATACTCCGCAGATCTGCTGTAAATACATCTGCCTTCCCGCCTGCTTCCTCGATTTCCTTTCTGCAGGTATCCAGAAGTGCTTCCGAGCGGGCAACCAGGGCAACACGGGCACCTGCTCCCGCAAGTTCTTTGGCAACGCCGTATCCGATTCCTCTGCTCGCACCGGTGACGATGATGTTCTTGTTCTTCAGAGAGAAACTGTCGAGTAAAGACATATGGCAACCTCCTCTGCATTTCCGTATGCATTCCGATCGTTGGTTTTATTATATATGAATCACAGGGACATATTCCTGCCTGCAGGTGTGTGTCTTCACCAGCGGATCACATTTTCATACAGGAATACACTGACACTTGATAAAATAGGTTCAGGACAGAGTACAAGGAGGTACCTATGATCTATCGTGATTTCCAAGGTCTTTCGTTATCCATGCTGGGATTCGGAACCATGCGCCTGCCGCTGAAGGAAGACGGTTCCATCAACGAAGAACTGGTCGCCGAAATGACAGACTACGCTCTCAGTCACGGAATCAACTACATCGACACTGCCTGGCCGTACATGAACAATCGTTCGGAATCGGTCATGGGACGTGTTCTCGCCAAATACCCGCGGGACAACTATTACCTGGCTACGAAGTATCCCGGTCATATGATCGCGGAGACGTATGATCCTGCCGATGTCTTTGAACGTCAGCTGAAGAAGTGTCAGACTGATTACTTTGACTTCTATCTGCTGCACAATGTCTATGAAAACTCGATCCAGGTCTATGAAGATCCGAAATGGGGTATCATCGACTATTTCCTGGAACAGAAGAAAAACGGCCGGATCAAGCACCTCGGCTTCTCTTCCCATGGAGATATTCCCCTGCTGAAGGAATTCCTCGATAAATACGGAGACGAAATGGAATTCTGTCAGATCCAGATGAACTATCTGGACTGGAAACTGCAGAAAGCAGATGAAAAATACAGGATCCTGACCGAGAGAAACATCCCTGTCTGGGTCATGGAACCGCTTCGCGGCGGTAAACTGGCATCACTGGAAGAAGATCAGTTGGCCCAGCTGCATGCACTTCATGACGGCAGTGCGGCTTCCTTCGGTTTCCGCTGGATGCAGCAGTTCCCGAACGTCACCATGGTCCTGTCCGGCATGTCCGCCATGGATCAGATGGTCGACAACATCAATGCCTTCGATCATGAAGATCCGACAAGTGCTGAAGAAAACAAGGCGCTGGCTGACATTGCGGCTTCCATGACCGATCTGATCCCCTGCACTGCCTGCCGTTACTGCTGTGACGGCTGTCCGATGGGCCTGGATATCCCGGATCTGCTGCACAAGTACAACCAGCTGCGCGGTGGTGCAGGAAGTACTGTCGCAATGCAGCTGGATGCTCTGCCGGATGACAAGCTTCCTTCTGCCTGCATCGGCTGCGGTGCCTGCGCCGCGGTATGCCCGCAGAGGATCGCAATCCCGGATGAACTGGCAAAGTTCACAGAGGAACTGAACAAGCTTCCCCGCTGGGCTGATATCTGCAAAGCCCGGGCAGAAGCAGAAAAGAAGGCCAGAGAAGAAGAAAACGCCTGATTGACTTCAGGCGTCCGGGAAGATACAATGAACTCACCATAAAGAGTCAGGCGAGAGACAAGCTCTGTGACCCTGCAGCAACCCTTCCTTCCGGAAGAAGGTGCTAAAGCTTGGATGATGGGAGAGGATCTTTACATGCGCATGAACTCCCGTCATCACGATGGGAGTTTTTCATTTGACTCTCTTTATGGCAGACATAAGGAGGAAAACACATGCCGATTATCAGAATTACCCCGAAACGCCCTGTCAGAGAGGAATACGCTGCGTATCCCGAACTTGTACAGATCTACCACCAGTACGACATCTATGCCGAAGACTACCTGAACAAGGAGGACAGTGAACAGAGCAGGATCGCCGCAAAGAACAGTTACTGCCAGGATCTCGTTCTGTCCCGGATGAATGAAGAGGAGTTCCGGGAACTGCTCCGTTCCTGTGACGGATTCATCGCTCAGGGAAAAGCTGACATTGCCCGCCGCTACCGCCGGATCAAGGAGATCACTTCCCTGATGCCGGAAGACGAATGAACCGAAAGGATCCCGTGAAGGGATCCTTTCTTCTGTACAGAAAAAGCACCGGTCTCCCGGTGCTTTGATGATCAGTTTGCTTTTCCTCTTGCGAGTCTGTTGCGGATCTTTGTAGAGGCGTATTCGATGATCAGAACGAGGATGATCAGTGCCAGCAGGAATGCACCGACATTGGACCATCTTCCGTAGGTGATCGACTGCACCAGCGGAGAACCGATGCCGCCTGCACCAACGATACCCAGTGTCGTCGCGTCCTTCAGGTTGATATCGAAACGGTAGATCGCCGTGGAAATGAAGCTTGCGCTCAGCTGCGGGAGAATACCTACACGGACCTTCTGGAAGGTATTGCAGCCGGCAGCGTCCAATGACTCCAGAATGCCCGTATCCAGATCTTCAATTGCCGTAATGTACATCTTGGAGATCATGCCGATCGAACATACCGACTGTGTTACAACACCGCAGAAGGCACCCGGTCCGGTCACGCGGATCCACACCAGTGCCCAGATCATAGACGGAATGGTACGGATCATCAGGATCAGAGCCCGGAAAAAATACGCAACCGGTTTCGGTACAATGTTCGTCGACGCCAGGAAACTGAACGGTACAGCCAGAATGGCACCGAAGATGGTTCCCAGCACAGCGATTGCGATCGTCTGCAGAACCAGGAACGGAACACCGGAATCACCCAGATCGAACAGCAGTTCCTTGTTCGGGTGGAAAATACCATGTACGATACCGCTCGCAATACCGATACCCTTTTCCGTCATGCCGGGATAGTGAATGGAACCGCTGCCCCATACCACCAGAGCCAGGATCACCAGGAAGATCAGCACACGTTTCCAGAAGTTTTTTGGTTCAGCCTGAAGCTGTTCCATGACTGTCAGTTCTGTCATAGTGCCACCTCCTAGGAAATCTTCGAACGAATATAATCGTTCAGAAGATCGATCAGGAATACAACGATGAACAAGGTCAGCAGGACCATGCCCAGATCACTGTATGCCCGCAGTCCCGTACGTTCACGGATCAGGACACCGAGTCCTCCCGCACCGACATATCCAAGGATCGTCGACGCACGTACATTCAGTTCAAAGCAGTACAGGCAGTCATCAATGTAGGTCGGCAGAATCTGCGGCATGCATGCCGTCCAGAATGCCTGCAGCGTACTTGCACCGAATGATGTCATTGCCTCATACGGCTTCATATCAATGGTCTCAATGCTCTCATACAGCATCTTCGCTACAATACCGATGGTAAAGAACGCAATCGCGATCGTACCGGCAAACGTTCCCAGATCGAACACCAGCGTCAGGATGGACGCATAGATCAGCGTCGGAATGGAACGCATCAGAGACAGGATAAACCGGATGAACAGCAGAACCGGATGGTTGCTGTTGATATTGCTTGATGCCAGGATCGAAAGCGGCAGACCGATCACGCATCCGACAACCGTACCGACGATCGACATCTTGATCGTATCGATCAAAGGACTGACGACCTTCGGGAAATACGCGAAGTTCGGATGAAAGATCTGACCGAGGATGACCTTCAGCTGTCCTGCCCGGCTGATGATCGTTGCCAGATTGAACCCCGTTGCCCGCAGGGATACCCAGATCACCAGTACAAGACAGGCAATGATCAGAGGGATCCGGCTTCTCGGGCGGTCGATCTCATGACCATTGTTCAGAACGATGTGTTCCGGCTTGATGATCTGGTCGAACAAGGGAAGTTTTCTGCCCGCTTCACTCATTCTCTGTTACCTCGGCGATTTCTTCAGCGTCCGCTTCGGTCACGATATCCGTGGACTTCGGAACCGCCTTTCCGTTATAGACCTGATCCAGGACTGCATCCGTCACCTTGTCAGCCGGTCCGTCATAGACGATCTCACCGGCACGGACACCGATGACACGTGTTGCGTATTTCAGCGCCAGGTCAACGTGGTGGATATTCAGCAGGATTGAAATATTCATTTCCTTGTTGATCTTGGCAAAGTCGCTCATGACGACATCCGCCATGATCGGGTCCAGGGAAGCGACCGGTTCATCCGCCAGGATGATCGTCGGATTCTGGGCCAGTGTTCTTGCCAGCGCAACTCTCTGCATCTGTCCGCCGGAAAGCTCATCACAGCGGTGATATGCCTTATCAAGGATGTTGACCTTGTCCAGGGCTTCCAGCGCCTTGATCTTCTGTTCCTGGGAATAGATCCCGAAGAAAACCTTGTACCAAGGCATATCAGGCACATTGCTCGAGAGAACATTCTTGATGACAGAAGCCCTCGATACCAGGTTGAATGACTGGAAGATCATGCCGATTTTCCGGCGGAAGCGTCTCAGATCCTTCCCCTTCAATGTCATAACGTCGGTTCCGTCAACGATCAGCTGACCTTCCGTAATATCGATCATTCTGTTGATCGTACGGATCAATGTCGATTTACCGGCACCTGAAAGGCCGATGATCGCCACAAACTCTCCCTGATCGATCTGAAGGTTGATATGTTTCAGACCTTTGGTTCCGTTCGGGTATGTTTTGGATACATCCTTGAATTCAATCATAATTGCGGTCTCCGTTTCACCCTTTTATTGTATTTGCAAATATCTGTTTACGCTATAGAAAATAAAGCCATCAGCGCAAATCGCAGGCATTCCATCCGTTGTTTGAACGTATAATGAAAGAAAGAGAACAGTGATCATGCCATGCCGGGCATGATCCGGACAGGGAGGTAATCATAATGGCAGAAAAAATGACAGCTGAGCGCGCGTTTGAGCTCACCAGTGGACAGGGATTCCACTGTTCACAGGTCGTCGTCATGCACGGATGCGAAGTGCTGGGAATGGACAAGGATCTTCTTCTCAAGGTTTCCGGCGGTTTCGGAGGCGGATGCTTCCACGGTGATATCTGCGGCGCAGTGACAGGCGCGTTGATGATGCTGGGTGCAGTCTACGGCTACAACCAGCCCGGCCAGAAAGAGCAGAATGCGATCCTCGTCGGCAAGATCCGGGAATTTGAAAAGAGATTCGAAGAGAAGTACGGTGCACTTACCTGCACGGCTCTGCTCGGCGGCTACAACATCTCCATTCCTGAACAGGCAAAGATCATCATGGAACAAGGTCTGAACAAGAACTGTCCTGCCATGATCGCCGGCGCCTGTGACATCCTGGATGATATGCTGGCGGAAAAATAGTCCTGTACAGAAAAAGAGACCCTGCGGTCTCTTTTATTATTGTCTGATCGGTTTTCCGGTCTTTCCGTGCCGGATCGCTACACTTTTTTCTTTACTTTTCTGTCGGTATCCAGTGCCCGCTTGCAGTCCGGACAGACATGATCATATATGCCGACTGTATGCCCGCAGTACGGACAGACCATAAAGCGCATGGAAAACACCAGCTGCACCAGCAGACTGACTCCGGCCAGCACTGCCATCAGGATCCGGTACCGGGAGGACAGCGTCAGCATCAGGAAAACCAGACCCAGCGTTACCATATACAGAATATCGGATATTTTCCTCGCTGTTTTAAGATTCATATGTTTCCCTATGGTTCAGAATATACCACGTTCCTGTTTCCTGCACCAGTCCGGAATCCAGCGTGCACAGAAAAAGCAGCCATACTGTGTATGACTGCTTCGTGATGTACAGATTACTCCAGAACCTTCAGAGCTGCACGTGCACCATCGTAGTCGGAATCGACGGAAGGCGCATAGCCTGTGTGGGAGTAAACACCGAAGATCTCAGCACCCTTCTCTGTGTTGATGATGTTGATCAGGCTCTCCTGCAGAGCTGCCTTGAACTCATCGTTGTAGATGTTCGGGTTAGCCTTTGTTACAGCAACTGTATCGTTGTAGATACCGTCTGTGACACCGATGACATTCAGTTCGTTCCAGATGGAATCACCGTCAACACGGTTCAGTCCGGAATGACCTGTTTCATACTGCTGGTCAGCCGGCAGGTTCCAGGAAGCTTCGTAGTCGTTACGACCGTCCGCATAGCAGACGATGATGTCAACCTGCTCGTTTGCAGCAGCCTGGAAAGCAGCCTTGTAGCCGTCCATTGTGATGACCTTCTGCTGGTCGAGGTCTGTCAGCTTCTTGCCGTCATAGTTCTCCATGAGCCAGAGTGTCGGATAGATGTAGCCTGCAGAGCTTGTTACGTTCATAACAGCCCACTTTGCCTGATACAGATCATCCCATGTCAGAGCTTCATGATTGTTGACCTTTTCAGCCAGAACCTTACCGTACTCGGAAGGTGTAGCGTAGATCAGCGCACGGTAGTAAGTGACCTGCGGACCGTTCTTCAGTGTAGCGTTCTCGTCACCGTTCCATGTCCAGGGATCTGTGGAATCGTTGGACAGACCGTTACGTGTCGCTGTCAGAATAACTTCAGACTCATCGGAATACAGCGCATAAGTGCCGCCCGGCAGCCATGCAACATCGATGGAACCAGCAGACAGAGCCTCACCGGCAGCCTCATAGGTATCGCTGACCGTGATCTCTACATTGCCGATCGTGTAGCCCTTTTCAGCCATCTCGTCGATAACGAGCTGACCCAGATCCTTTGTACCGGTGATGATCTCACCCGGATCTCTGGAAGGGACAAACTGGAAACGCAGTGTTTCGATTTCCTTGCTGGCTTCATCGCTTGTCTCAGGTTCGCCGCTTGCGCAGCCGACCAGAAGAGACAGTGCTGCAGCACTCAGTGCAATCTTCTTAAAGTTCATTTCTTTCCTCCTGTGTTAAAACACAAGGACAATTATATAAGAGTTTTTTTTGAAATGGCAAACAATCTGTATCATGGAAACGTTTTTTCACAATTCCGTTCTTCTGTATCGTGAAAAACAGCAGCCTTTCCGCCAAAGAAAATGAGAAAGTTTACAGAACTTTCTCACATTTTCAGAAATGACAGGATCCTCTGCTTGTAATCCGGAGCTGTTGAGAATGCCGCGTGTCCGTATCCTTTGTACAGATAGACATGATCCTTCGGAGGCAGATCCAGCAGTTCCGCGATCTCCATCGTATCATCCGTATCCAGGACTGCATCTTCATAGGCACCCATGACCAGCACCGGGCACCGGATACTGTTCAGTTCCCCCGAAATATCAAATCCCCGCATTCCCTTTGCATAGATCAGGAACCTGCGGAATTCCTCCTCCGTGACGGTCTTTCCGGCTTCATGCAGCTGTTCCCTGACCTGTTCATAGACATCTGCAGGATAGATCTTTCTCCCGAAGTCCGCAAACAGCCCGGTACCGTCGCGCTCTTCCGCCAGACGGATCCAGTGCTCAATAACCGGTTCATATGCATCCACACGTGACGTCGTCGATCCCAGCACGAGTTTTCCCACCAGTTCCGGATACTCCGCCGCAATGACCTGCGCGATCATCCCTCCCTGGGATGCTCCGAAGAGACAGACCCCGGACAGACCGAGTTCCTTCATTGCCTGCGCAGTGTCATGCGCCATATCCCGTACGCTGTAAGCGTTCGGCGGATCTTCCCGGCGATCGAACACGCAGACGGTGTATTCAGCAGTAAAGGCTGCGTAATCCTCCGCAATGGCATCCGCGTCGTTCATCACGCTTTTTACGCTCAGGCCAGGCAGGATCACAAATACTCTGCTGCCGCTGCCGAAGCGGAACCAGCGCATACAGAAGCGGTCTGTCCGCAGTGTTTCAATCGTGATGCTCATACCAGGTATCCTCCGCCGTGGAATATTCAAAGACATGCATGTAATCATCCGAAACCGCAAATGTCCGCTCCCGCGTGAACATACCTTCATGATCCGTACCGTAATGCACTGCCCAGCACGGGCGGAAGCCGATCTCAACGATCTCAGGCACGGTTCGGTCCATTGTCATACCGGAGGCGATGTTCTGTTTCATGTCCGGATATGCCGCAAGGATCGTTTCCTGCAGCCTGTCACGGTCAGCTATGAGCCCGTAGTAGTCCACATCGCCAAGGTTCATGACGAGTTCTCCGTTGGCTGTATCATAGATCGGATTCCAGGCATGATATGGCATGAACGCTGCTCTGCGGGTGCCGACCAGCGCGCTGATTTCCAGCTCCGAAAGGCGGTCCGGATCACCTGTTCTGACAATGATCGGCACACCGTCTGCAGACGCATAGTAAGTATCAACTGCCTTTCCCTCGGCAATCCGGTTGACCCCAAGGTTTGTCCCCGGTTCGCGGGGAACGATCAGATAGTACTCTGAGCCGTCTGAATCCACTGTGTGCAGGTCACTGATCCACGGACAGCGTTTCAGCCAGTCTTCTCCGATGCTGTCCTTCCCGATCCAGGCAAAACCTGCGGGACTGTCCTGATACTGCAGGTCCGCCTGCATCATCTCCGGGGAGATCTCTGTTACAGGTTCTTCCCGCAGATACCACTGTTCCCCGGCATCATCGTATTCGTAGATTTCATCCCCTGCCGCATTCATCGCAAAGGATCTGACCGCCGTAAATGTTCCTTTTTCATCGGTTTCCCCGATTCCGAAACTATAGTAACGGTTCCCCTCTTCATCCGTGATCATCTCCTCGGCACCGGTCTTCAGCTCCAGGCGCATCAGATAGCCGTAGACATACGGAACATGATGGGAAACATATTCTTCTGCATAGGCATACGGGTCTTCCAGGGTATCCAGCAGCGCAGGTTCTTCCTCAACCAGATCATTCTGCGCTGTTCCCGCCGCGCATCCTGTAAGCAGGATCCCTGCCAGAACAGCTTTCATCCAGCGTTTCACGATCATTCCTCCCAGGGCATCAGCACGACCGGCTCACTCTCCAGCATCACCAGCTGTTCATCGGACAGATACCTGCGGTTGATGATCCCCTCATAGACATATTCCCGGAAATACTTCTCACTGCAGACATAATATCCCTCTCTGCCGACTTCACTGCCCCAGCTGTTCTCGATCTTCCAGCGGTCCGGCCTGCCGTAATCATCGAAGTTGACACCCGTCAGGATCATCGCATGTGTTGCGGAACTGTCCAGATACTCCAGACGTTCCCCTTTCTCCATGAAGAGATCGATTCCCCCGAGCAGACCATCATAATCAAAACTGTCCGGATCCCATACACCCTCTTTCCGGTCCCCGTAGGCACCGTGATCACAGCCGAACCAGACGGGTTCCCCGTCTTCCAGCTGCTTGATGCAGAGTTCCTCCAGTTCATCCATGGACAGATTCAGACAGTGTACATCCTTTCCGGCCATATTCCCGATATAGTGAAAACTGTAGTACATGTTCAGTTTCTTCGTATGCGTCGGTTCATTCGTGATCGTCACATAGTCATCCAGGGAGATCCCGGCATAGCGTTCATAGAATTCCTGCGGTGTCAGACCGCGTTCGGAATGGTATTCTCCGTTCCGGTCACGGTATTCAAAATGGAACGTCTCCGGCGGTGTGCCGTAGACAATGCACTCCGCCTTGTAGATCTCTGCAAGCATTTCCGACTTCCGTTCAGCAGGATCCCTGCCTTCCCCGATCATTTTCCTGAGCTCAGCCGCATCCTTCCGCAGAAGCCGGTTCAGCTGCCGTACAAACGCGTCTGTATGGGTGGACTGATACGTTTCCGGCATCACCAGCGCCGGTACTACACCGTACTTCCTGACCAGATCCGCTGCCATATCCCAGTATCCGCCGTCCCAGAAACCCTTCAGGATATATTCCACCATCCGGTCATCCAATGGTCTGTCAGCGTATTCGATTGCCATCTCCAGAATATTGTTCGCTTTTTCCAGCTTGTCGTAGAACGCCAGATAATTTCCGGACAGTTCAAAATCCGGAAGATTGCAGTTTACCGCTATGACACGCCGCATGATGTTCATCGCCGCGAACAGCCAGCACCTGCCGCTCTTCTGCTGTGCCGTGACCTTTTCCGTCTTCAGTTCAATACTGAAATCCCCGTTCAGTTTCGCGGCATTCATCGGCAGAAAGGCCAGATCGCCCAGTTCCGTCTTTGCCGCAGCTGCGCTCAGCGTACGTACAGTACGGTCATCCTCACACCGTTCCCGGTATTCCTTCAGCATTTCAAATGTAATATCCTTCATAATACTGCCTCGCTCTGTCATCATTATAGTATGAATCAATCTGTCTCTGTGCGGTACAAAACATTCCTTCCTGTACGTTCTTCAGGTCTTGTTGTACCGGAACAAGCATTATAGAATTTAAGTAACAGAAATCATAAGGAGGAAATAATAATATGGGTCTGATTCAAGCAGCTTTATCCGCAGCCGGAAGTACAGTACGTGATTCCTGGAAAGAGTATTTCTACTGTGATGCAATTCCCGCGGATACCATTGCCGTAAAGGCACACAAACGCACAAGGGGCCTTTCCGCCAACTATGGTGACGATAATGTCATTACTGACGGATCTGTCATCGCAGTCGCGGACGGACAGTGCATGGTCATCGTCGAACAGGGTCAGGTAGTTGACCTCTGTGCTGAACCAGGTGAATACAAATATGATTCCAAGACAGAACCGTCTATC
>JAFWJP010000236.1 GCA_017514645.1 Solobacterium sp.
GAAAGCTGGGCGAGTCCTCAAACAGTTTTCTTTTCCTGTGGACCGCGATCAGGCCGGGAAGCGAGAATATATCACTGTCTGCCGGGTTCACGGTGACCAGTCTGCATGATAATGCCAGCTGGCAGTCAGGATACGGTCTGTGTGCGGCTGTCGGTGAGGATCATATCATTGCCGGCAGGATGCGCATGATGCGGCAGACGGATGTGGACTGCGGGATGCGGATCATCAGCGGAACCGGTGCGGATCCGCAGAAAGAATGCATCGATTGTTCCCGGACGGTATGCTTTCCTGAACTGAACTCCCTGATCACGGAAGGTGAAAGCCTGACGGTGACGCTGGAAAAGACGGATGCCGGGTTCCGGACAGTACTGGATACAGGGAAACATCATCAGGAGTTTTCCGTTCCCGGCGTCAGCATCATTGCGCAGAAGGATACGGATGAGATCCGCTTTGGTTTTGTGGTGTCGCGCGGTGTCACAGTACGTATTGATCACTGCCGGTGCAGCATATCGGAAGGACGGTTCAGCGAGACCCCTGCTGGTACGGCCGCAACGCATCTTCCGGATTATCCGCTTGCCAGGGATCTGCTGAAAGGTGTTCCTGTAAAGAGCTACCGCAGGAAGATCATCGTATCTCCGGACGGAAAACCCGGCAACAGAGGTACGCATTCCAGTCCTCTGGATCTGGAGAGTGCGGTGAACGGGGGAATCCGCAGCCGCGTCATTCTCATAAAGGATGGGGTCTATCCGCTTCATGATCCGCTGTATATCGGGGAAGGGCAGAAGGTCAGACTGATTGCGGAACATCCGGGAAACGTCCTGGTGGAGGCTTCCCGGATTGCAGAAGCAGCTCCGGCACTGACTGTGAGGGGAAACGGCTGTGCTGTCAGCGGACTGGTCATTGCGGGCAGCCCCTCTGCGGGGATCTTCGTCTGCGGCAGTCACAACCGGATCTGTTTCTGTGAAACGTACGGGGGAAAGGATACAGGTATCCTGGTCTGTGCCTATCCGGGAACGGAAGAACCGTCCTGGCCGGCATATAACCGCATTGAGTACTGTGATTCGCATGACAACTGTGATGATGCACGTTCCAACGCGGACGGATTCGGCGCAAAACTGAAGATCGGAGCAGGCAATGTGTTCTATCAATGTTTTGCCTACAGCAACATTGATGACGGCTTCGATTTCTACAATAAAAGGATCTACAGTTCAAGCAAAGCCGCAAAGGCCGTCAGCTGCATCGCCTGCGGCAACGGGCATCTTCCGGGTACAGAACCGGGAAAGAACCGGGGAGGCGGCTTCGGCTTCAAGCTGGGCGGGGAAGACGTCGCGGTACCGCATCAGGCTGATAACTGTCTTTCCTATGCGAACGACAGCTTCGGGTTCTCCTGCAATTCCAATCCGCGGGCAGTCTTCAGATACTGTACGGCGTTTGACAACGGTGAGGCAGGTTTCAATCTCCATACCGAAGAGGGTAAACTGCTCGATACTGCACCGTTCGGTCTGTTTCCTCCAGATGCGGTGCACGTCAATCAGAAACCGGTCATTGTCTACCGGGAGTCTACGCAGACAGAACGGCTCTTCCCGTTCCTCCGGAGAGATATTCCGGATTACCGCTGTATGTGCAGAAATGCAAGGACGGGTGTACGGATCACCAGAAGAGAAGATGGTTCTCTGGATACCCACGGTCTGTTTGAACTGAAGGACAGTGCCAGGAATACCGGACTGGCCGGTGCGGATTTCAGCAGGAGGAAAGCCGGTGAAGATAAAGTCGTGATCCTGGTGCCGACACTGAAAGGCGGCGGTGCGGAGAGGGTGGCTGCGGATGTCGCTTCCCATCTGGCGGAGACAAAGGATGTAACATTGCTGACCGTATCGGGGAATCAGACCGCAGAGGACTACGATATCTCGGAAAAGGTACATGTGATCAGCCGGGATCAATGGCTGGGCGGCAGCAGGATCGCCGGCAGGACGGTGAGAACCGGTCTGCGGTTCAAGCATATTCTGAAGAAGATCCTGAAGGGCAGCGTGCTGAAACAGGCAAGGAAGGCAGCCGTCTATCCGCAGATTCAGCTGCTGCGCAGCGCAAAAGAGCGCACAGGAGCCGCATATGCCCTCAGTTTCCTGAATTCTGCCAATTATATGAATGTCATGTCCGCTGACGGTGAAAAGACGATCATTTCGGTCAGAAGCTACCCGGAAGGACCGTTTGCACCGGCAGAACTCCGGACGGAAGAAGGAAGACGCCAGATGGCTGTGTCCTGCAGCCGGGCAGATCATATTGTCGCAGTATCCAAGGAAACAGCGGACAGCCTGGTCCGTACTTACGGTGCCGATCCACGCAGGGTCAGTGTCATCTACAACATCTGTCATACAAAGAGGATCCTGGCCTTGAGCAGGGAAGATCCGGGTCCGGAGTTTCTGCGTTTTCTGGAAGACGCGGAATTCGTTTTCTTCAGCAACGCACGTCTGACGAACAAGAAAGGGCAGTGGCATATCATCCGGGCTTTGAGGAAAGTGACGGAAACACATCCGGACGCAAAGCTGGTCATCCTTGGACGCAGAGGTCTTCAGCCTGAAGATACCTGGGATCTTGTTGCGGACATGGTGGAAGCGTACGGTCTGCAGAACAATGTGTACATGCCGGGATTCTGCCGGAATCCGTTCAGTTATTTGGCACATGGTGACGCGTATGTCTCTGCTTCGTTCAACGAAGGCTTTCCGAACGCGGTCGTGGAGGCGATGGCGCTTTCACTGCCGGTAATCTCAACCGACTGCCGTTCAGGACCCAGGGAGATTCTGGCGCCTTCCACGGACTGCTGCATCAAGACGGACACCGTGGATTACGCGGAATACGGGATCCTGATCCCGGAATGCTCCGGCAGGAAGGACATCGGTGCGGAACTTGATCCTGGTGAAACAGCGATGGCAGAAGCCATGCTCAGGATCATGGAGGATTCGCAGCTGCGGGAATATTATGCAGCACAGAGCCGGAAGCGCTCCGGACAGTTCACAGAAAAAGCAATCATGAAACAATGGCGGGATCTTCTCAGAATATAAAACATTTTTATACAAGCACAAAACCGTAAGCGCTTCCATAAACGGTGCTATAATGTAATAAATATTGGAGGTA
>JAFWJP010000237.1 GCA_017514645.1 Solobacterium sp.
ATTCTTCGTCATGGCAGTCTCGATGATGCTGTACGGATCCTTCCCGACAGTCGGAAAGATGATCCTGTTCTGCCTGCTGCTGGGTGTCTTCGCGATCGGAGCACCGGGTGTCCCGGGCGGAACGGTCATGGCATCCCTTGGACTGATCACAGGTGTCCTGGGCTTTGACGCAACAGGTACCGCACTGATGCTGACAATCTTTGCTCTGCAGGATTCCTTCGGTACAGCATGCAACGTCACAGGTGACGGCGCACTGACACTGTTCCTGACAGGCTACGCAGAGAAGCACGGCATCAAGGAAGCCAACCTCGGCGATATCCTCGGTTAATCAACCGGTTCACTCAAATAATCCCCTTGTAAGCCTGGCTGTTTTCAACAGCCGGGCTTATTTATGTCTTCCGGCCTGTATCAGCAGCGTTTTCCGATATAATAAAATCAGGAAGATATAAACACCATGGAACTGATCATTGCGACAAACAATCCCGGCAAGGTCCGGGAATACCGGGATATCTTCTCTCCGCTGGGCTATGAAGTATTCTCCCAGGGAGAGAAAGGAATTCATCTGGAAGTTGAAGAAACCGGCACAACGTTCGAAGAGAACGCATATCTGAAAGCCAGGGCAGTCTATGATCTGACCGGTATGCCTGTTGTTTCGGACGACAGCGGTCTTGAAGTCACGGCGCTGAACAATGAACCTGGCATCTATTCCGCCCGATGGCGCGGGCTGGAAACCGAACATGAACGACGGATGGAGATCCTGCATGAACTGAAGGACAAGGAAGACCGCAGTGCACGGTTCGTCTGCTGCATCTGTTTCATCGATGCAGAAGGAAAAGAACACCTGTTCAAAGGCATCTGGAACGGGACGATTGCATATGAAGAGTGCGGTACGAACGGCTTCGGCTATGATCCGGTGTTCGTCTCAGAAGACGGACACGGAAAAACGACTGCGAGTCTGCCGATCTCCTTCAAGGAAACGTATTCCCACCGGGCGAAAGCGGTGAAGCTGCTGATGGAGTATCTGGAGAAGAACCATGTGGAACGCCCGTAACGGAAGTGTACCGGTCGGCCTTACAGAGATGCACTATGCAGCGTTCGGAACCGGGAAGAAGATCCTGATCGCTCTTCCGGGTCTTTCGGACGGATTGCGCACGGTGAAGGGAATGGCGCAGGTTCTGGCACTGCCGTACCGGCACTATCTGAAGGACTGGACGGTATATATGTTCAGCCGGAAGAATGACATGCCGGACGGATATACGATCCGGCAGATGGCTGATGATCAAGCAGAAGTGCTGGAGAAACTCGGCATTTCTCACTGCAGTGTCCTAGGTGTATCCCAGGGAGGCATGATCGCGCAGTATCTGGCAGCCGATCATCCGGAAGCGGTTGAACAGCTGGTCCTGGCTGTGACAGCACCGTATACCAATGACATGGTCAGGGAGAATGTTGAACGATGGCTGACCATCACAGAGAAGAATGATCACAAGGCTTTGATGATCGATACAGCCGAGCATTACTATACAGAACCGTATCTCAGAAAATACCGGATGATGTATCCGGTGCTGGGAATGATCGGAAAACCGGAGACCTATGACCGTTTCCGTATCAATGCACAGGCGATCCTGTCGTTTGACGCACGTAATGATCTTTCAGGAATCACCTGCCCGGTGTATATCATCGCCGGCAGACAGGACAGGATCGTTGGTGTGAAGGCGTCGGAAGTACTGCATGAAATGATCCCGCAGAGCGAGTGTTATATCTACGATCACTGCGGACATGCCCCGAATGAAGAAGACAAACAATTCTATGACAGGATATTCACCTGGCTGAACAGGAAGAAGGAGAGCGTATGAACAAAGTCAGGACGGCAGTCATCGGCTGCGGCATGATCTCAAACATCTACATCCGCAATCTTAAGGAACTGTTTTCCATCATCGACCTGACCGCACTCAGTGATATCAACCTGACGAGTGCCCAGGAAAAAGCGCAGTATTTCGGCATAGAAAAGGTGATGACCCCGGCAGAGATTGCTGAAGACAAGGAGATCGAACTGGTTGTGAACCTGACCCCGGCACCTGCGCATTTCAAGGTCATCCGGACAATGCTCAATGCCGGAAAGCATGTATATACCGAGAAGATGTTCACGACCGATCTCAATCAGTCACGGGAACTGGTGAAACTGGCAGAGGAGAAGCACCGGATGATCGCTGCTGCGCCGGATACGGTTCTCGGTGCGGGTGTGCAGAGTGCGAAATACTACCTGGATTCCGGTCTGATCGGGGATGTGACCGGGGGATTTGTCAGTATCACCCGCAACCAGAACCTGAATTCGGAACTGTACCGGTTTCTGCAGAAGGAGGGTGGGGCGATTCCCTATGATGTCGGGGTCTACTACATCGGGGCACTGATCACGCTGCTTGGTCCGGTAAAGACGGTCTGCGGATATGCGGCACCGGCTCTCTACCACGAAAAAGAACTCCTGTATTCCGAAAACAATCCGGAAAACTGGACGATACCCGGCAATAACGTCATTGCGGCTGCGCTGGAATTCGAAAGCGGGGCGCTTGTCACAGTGCATTTCAACGGGAATACTGCAGGTTCATCGCACCATGCGTTTGAACTGTACGGCACCCGCGGACGGATGGAAGTCGGTGATCCGAACACCTTCAACGGTACAGTAAAGGTCACACTTCCGGAATCGGAGACTGTGACACTGCCGTTCACGCATGGATTCAACGGAATGAACCTGCTGGAGAAGAAGGAATGGTTCGATGATTACGGACACCGGGGTGTCGGAGCGGCGGAACTGGCTTACGCCATACGGATGAAGCGTCCGAACCGTCTGAGCAAGGAATACGGACTGCACTGTCAGGAAGTGCTGCAGGGAATCGATGAAGCTGCCCGTACAGGAACTGTATACAAACTGAAATCATCCTGTACGGTCGTTCCGCTGAAACCGGGGTATTATTCAACGTTGTTTGAGGGTACTGTCCGCGGGGATGCGGAAAGATCACTGATCGAAGCATGATGGAAATACCCTGCAGTCTCCGGACTGCAGGCGTGTTTTCTGCCGTGCGGATGAAGCAGAATCAAACAGGAGGAACAAAGATGTATCAGGAGACATATGATATCGAAGAACTGAGGGCACAGCTGCGTGACTACTATGGTACGGCCATGATGTCCGGCTTTCCCGCAGCCGTGATCGATCTGGGAAAGATCGAACGCATGGATGACGAAGAGATCGTCGAGGAAGCGAAGAAAGCGGGAATCATCTGACAGGAGGCGTGAATGAAACTGATCCATTTATCGGATCTTCATCTGGGAAAGCGGGTGGACCGTTTTTCCATGATCGAAGACCAGAAATATATACTGAACCGGATCCTGAATATCATCGATGATGAAGCACCGGATGCGGTCATCATTGCCGGGGATGTCTATGACAAATCCGTTCCGTCGGCAGAGGCTGTGGAACTCTTTGATGATTTTCTGTACCGTCTGGCAAAAAGGAAGTCACAGGTGTTCATCATCAGCGGAAACCATGACTCACCGGAACGTCTGGCGTTCGGAAACCGTCTGATTGACGCGAGCGGGATCCACCTGTCCCCGGTCTATGACGGTACGGTGAAGTGTGCGTCTCTTGCGGATGGGTACGGAACGGTGGACATATGGATGCTGCCGTTCATTAAACCGGTGCATGTCCGGCATTATTATCCGGAAGAAGAGATCAGCACCTATACGGATGCCCTGCGGACGGCCATTGCGCATATGCCGCTTGAGAGGACGCACAGAAACGTTCTCATCACTCATCAGTTCGTGACAGGGGCAGAGCGTTCGGAATCGGAAGAACTGTCCGTGGGCGGCTCGGACAATGTGGACGCCTCTGTATTCGCGGATTTTGACTACGTTGCACTCGGGCATATCCATGGGCCGCAGAACATCGGCACAGAACGGATCCGTTACTGTGGTTCTCCTTTGAAATACTCCTTTTCGGAAGCGAAGCATATCAAATCCGTTACGGTCGCTGAACTGAAGGAACCAGGTTCGCTGTCCGTAAGAACGGTGCCGCTGGTACCTATGCGTGATATGGTCGAACTGCGGGGATCCTATGAAGACGTAACCGCGAAAGTGTTCTATGACGGAACATCCCTGCAGGAAGACTATGTGCATATTACTCTGACGGATGAGGAAGATATCCCCGATGCTGTGACCAGACTGCGCGTGATCTACCACAATCTGATGAAGCTTTCCTATGATAACCGGAGAACGCGGAATCAGGTGTTTGCGGAGGGAACAGCAGACGTGGACAACAAGACACCGCTGGAGCTGTTTGCGGCGCTGTACGAGCTTCAGAACGGATCAGAAATGAGCGAGGAACAGGTACAGTACCTGAAGACAACGATGGAAGCCATCTGGGAGGAAACGGAATGAGACCGGTGAAACTGACAATGTCGGCGTTCGGACCGTATGCAGGAAGAACGGAACTGGATCTGGATCAGCTCGGTGACAGCGGACTGTATCTGATCACAGGAGATACCGGAGCCGGGAAAACGACGATCTTTGATGCGATCATCTTTGCCCTGTACGGGGAAGCGAGCGGAACGAACCGCACAGCGGACATGTTCCGTTCGAAATACGCGGATGAGGATACACCGACAGAGGTGGAACTGACATTCCTGTATGCCGGCGAGCAGTACCGGATCGTACGCAATCCCTCTTATGAAAGGAAGAAGACCCGGGGCAGCGGAAAAACAAAGGAGAATGCCGGAGCGACCCTGTATTATCCCGACGGCCGGATCGTTTCCAAGCAGAAGGAAGTCAATCAGGCCGTGGAAGAGATCATCGGCCTGAACCGGGATCAGTTTTCCCAGATTGCGATGATCGCCCAGGGAGACTTCCTGAAACTGCTGACAGCGGGCACGGACGTCCGCAAGGGAATCCTGCAGAAACTGTTCCATACCCAGGCCTACTGGGAACTCCAGGAAAAACTGAAGCGGGATACCGGTGAACTGATCCGGCAGAATGAAGCTGCGGATGCGAGTCTGCGGCAGTACATCAGCGGAATCGATTGCAGCGAAGATGATGAACAGGCACTGAACGTTGAAAAGGCGAAGGACGGGGTGCTTCCGATGCCGGAAATGCTGGAGCTGCTGCAGAAGCTGATTGACGGTGATGCGGAACGGTACGGGAAACTGTCAGAGACCGTTGCGGATACAGAAAAGAAAATCGAAGAGATTACAAAGCGTCTGGCAAAGGCAGAAGAACAGGCGAAGGCGGAACGCTCCCTGAAGG
>JAFWJP010000022.1 GCA_017514645.1 Solobacterium sp.
CGATCGGATGTCCGTAGACGAATGTCGGCTGGATGCACTTGGTCTCGCAGAATTCTTCGAAGAACAGGCTGATGATATGTCCGATGGAACGCTGGTGGTCTTCGACCGTGATTCCGTGTTCCTCAGCGATCTTTACAGCTTCTTCAACGGTCATGGGTGTGCGGAAATCCACACCGGTGACTTCCTTGACGGCATCTGTCATGTCCCATCTCTTGAATGGTGCCTTGAGGGAGATCTTCTGTCCCATGAAGGTGAAGTCCGTGGTACCGAAGACTTCCTTGGCGACGGTTTCGAAGAGTTCTTCGTTGAACTCCATCATGCCTTCCAGATCGGAATAGGCCTTGTAGGCTTCCATCGTGGTGAATTCCGGGTTGTGCTTCAGGTCCATGCCTTCGTTGCGGAAGATACGGCCGATCTCATAGACACCTTCCAGTCCGCCGACAATCAGACGCTTGAGTGCGAGTTCTGTCGCGATGCGCAGGTAGAAATCCTTGTCCAGGGCATTGTGGTGTGTGATGAACGGCTTGGCACTGGCACCGGTGAGCAGAGGCTGCAGGATCGGTGTTTCGACTTCGATATAGCCGTGGCTGTCCATATAGCGCTGGATGGAGCGGATGATGCGCGGACGGAGGACTGCCAGTTCCCTGGAGCGGTCATTCATGATCAGGTCAACATATCTTCTGCGGAAGCGTTCTTCCTTGTCCTGCAGACCGTGGAACTTCTCCGGGAGCGGACGAAGTGCCTTGGACAGATGGGTATACGCTGTCGCTTCCACGGACAGTTCCCCTGCCTGGGTCTTGATGACCTTTCCTTCGATTCCGACGATATCTCCGAGATCGCTGGACTTGAAGAGTTCATAGATCTCGTCACCGACGATCTGGCGGTTGATGACCGCCTGGATCTGTCCGTCAATGTCCTGAACATGGATGAAGCCGAGCTTTCCGAGTCTTCTCTTGGTCATGATACGTCCGGCAATGGAGACCCGGATATCATTCTCCGCAAGTTCTTCCATACTCCAGCCTCCATAGGAAGCTCTGACCTGCCCGGAACGATGTGTACGATGATAGGCCTGTCCGAAGGGATCGATGCCCTTGGCGCGCAGGTCGTTCATCTTCCCGCGGCGTACGGCTTCCTGATCGTTCAGCAGCTGTTCATCGACGGCATTGATGATTTCGTCCTTCTTCTGCTTCAGTGCCTTTTTCTTCTCTGTCGCTTCCTGCTGCTTCGCGGCCAGTTCCGGATGTGCTTCCAGGAACGCTCTCCGGCGTTCTTCCTTGATCCGCTGCTTTTCTTCCTTGGTCATTTCGTCTGCCATTGTTCTTCCTCCTCAAATAAAAGCTCTCTTCCTGAGGGACAAGAGCTTGTTCGTGGTACCACCCTGATTCACGGTATGCGTTCATACCGCCTCATTTCTTCCGTTAACGCTGGATACGGTCTTCTCCGAAGTCTTTGTCAAACCGCTGCCCTTTCATATCCTTTCACCGGCCGGATACTCTCTCTCAAAGTTTCACGGTTTCTCTCTTCATCACTGTTGACGCTGACATTGTAACACGAAAACCGGGAAAACAATGCAGAATTCACTCTGCTGTCGGACTGTTGACGGAAACGGTAAGTTCAAAGGCGAAACGGTCCAGAGCGCGCTCTGCGTAGGCACAGATCTCTTCTGTGGTGCGGAAGACATCCTGGATGTCACCGGACAGGACGGTGCAGTAGTAGTCATCCTTGACGAATACGCCGTGTTTCACTGCACAGTCGCGGGCAAACCGGGTGGCTTCCGCCGGATCTGCCTTCATCGTATACAGAGCCATTTTGGCATTACAGGGAAAATGGATATCCCTTGCGGCGATGTTGGGCAGTCCGGCTTCTCCGGTTCTGCAGGCGCCGTCATCCGTGCTGAAGGTGGCTTCCATCGTCATGTGCACACCTTCGGTAAATGCATGGGTGAAGCAGCCTTCCACGGCGTCCAGGACCTGTTCGCGGTCACCGCGGTACAGGGTGGACAGTCTGCCGGTGGATGCTTCGATGCGGCTGGTATCCGTCTTTGCCAGGGATCCGAGAATGATGTCGATGAAACGATCGCTCATGATGGACAGTGCAAATCTGCACCCGAATGTTTTTTCACTCATTGTTCTGCCTCCGCTTTTTCCTTGCCCGTACACCGTCACATTCCAGGTACAGGTATGTTTTGTCCTTCTGCAGTGTTACGGTATGTCCGGTGTTGCGTCCGAAGCCTTTGACGACTGCTTCGTGATCATTCAGTACATGCAGGTAGTAGTTCAGGTCTTCACCGATGATCTTCACCGTAACGATCAGTTCACCGTCTTTCAGTTTCAGATCCATGCCGTCATAGCCGTCCAGTACGGGTTCTTCCGCCGGTGCGTAGGTTCCTGCTGCCTCCAGCCAGGCCGCATTGATGCACGGTTCGGTATAGCGTATCCCGACCACGGTCTTTGTGCCGTTGTTGTCTGCGATCAGGACGTCCTTGCCGAAGTAGGCTGTCTGCTTCAGCAGGTTCGTGCGCAGTGCTTTCAATGACGGCGGGAACGGTCCGGATACCTTCAGCCATCCGCCTTCCGTGACACGGACCGGCAGACAGGCGTTTCCGGCGCGTACAGCGAGCTTTGCGTCATCGCTGATGGTGAAGGACAGCGGTCCGTACGCGGTGTCATAGCGTCCGGTATACGCGGTAATATCCGCCTTTACGGGTTTCACTGCACCGGTCTCCTTCTTCGGGAAACCTGCCTGGCGCAGATACTCGTTGAGCAGGGCTTTTTCCAGTTTCCCGATCACCGGCGGGGCGTCTTCGTAGTTCGAAAAGATGATGATCCCGAGTTTCTCTTCCGGCAGGAAATCAAACAATGAATGATGATAGACGGTATTTCCTCCGTGACCCATGAACGGTCCGGTCACATAGTCTGTATGCAGTTTGTGGTGGAACAGGCCGTGTCCGATGACTGCCAGTTCCTTGTCCAGGGGATCCTTGACCGGGAGTTCCTTCATCCAGCGGATCGTTTTCTTCCGGTACAGTTTCTTCTTTCCGCAGGTTCCTTCGTTCAGGATCAGCTGACCGATCTTCAGCAGAGCATGAATGCTGGTATAGGTGCAGGGACCGGCCGGCAGCAGATTGCCGAGCGGATCATAGGTCCGGTGCTTCTTTGCGTCATAGCTCTTTGCGGTATGTTCCTGCACTGTTTCCGGAAGATGCTTTTCCGGCATGAAGTATACATTCATGTCCAGCGGATCAAACAGGTATTTCTGCAGGAAAGCGGTATAGGGCATGCCGCTGGCCCGTTCGATCACAATACCCAGCAGGGTATAGCCCAGGTTGGAATAGGAGAACATTTCCCCGGGAAATGATGTCCGGTATGTCTGTTTCAGTCCTTCGATGATGGGCGTGTATTCCGTTCCCTCTCCGATCATGTACCGGTACAGGTCACAGACAAGTCCGGATCTGTGCATGAGGAAATCCTCGATGGTCATCTCCGGATCACCGGTCCGGCTCTTCAGGGAGAGTTCCGGAATGTACTGCCGGATGTCTGCATGCAGGTCCAGCTTTCCGTCTTCCGCCAGGCGCAGAAGGCCCAGCGTTGTCAGGATCTTTGTATTGGATGCGATCATGTACAGGGTGTTTCCGTCCGGGCGGATCTTCTGTTCCCGGTCGGCCAGGCCGTCATAGTGCTCGTAGAGGATCTTTTCTTCGTCAAAGATCACGGCACTGATGGAAGCTTTGTTGTGCTTTTTCACGGTTGAGGCGAATACATCGTCGAGCAGATGCGGATCAGGTACCAGCATATTGCAGTCCTCCTGTCAGAATCATAGCACAGAAAAGACCGGGATCCCGGTCTCAGAGTGTACTGTATACGTCGTCATCCAGACGTTCATTGAAGGGATGTTCCAGCAGTTCCGGATGATTCAGGAAATACTGCAGCATCTTCATGGACTTGGAGAAATAATAACCGTCAGCGATCCGCTCATCCATTGTGATGTTCAGATCCACTGCATAGCGGAATACCGTCTGATCGTTCTCGAAGAAGGGCATTCTGCCGGCTTCACCGATGACCACGAACATGGAGGTCGTACCCCAGTTTGTCAGGTGATGATAGCCGCTGGGCAGTCCGATGGAGCCCAGATTGGCGAAATTCACCGTGGAATGATAGGGATCGGTTTCCACCAGTGCCGGAATGATCTTCCCCTTCTTCTCCAGCCAGCAGACAAACTTCAGCACCGGACGGGAGATCCATTTCGGCAGAGCGTTGAACTTATCCATGACCCCGGTGGATTCATCGACGTAGTTCCTGTCCTTCAGCTTCAATAGCTGACGGTGGATCTCATCATGCAGATCATTGATCGTCCAGTCCGGCCTGCTGTGGATGAAGGCCAGTACTTCCCCGCCGTCATCGCTGAATTCCTGCTTGACGGTAAACGCAGTGCTGACTTCATTGCGCTGATACATTTTACGGTTGTGGATGAAGATGGAGAGCTTTGAACGAAGCGTAATGGTCTTCAGCGTCGCCGCGATGATGCACTGAAACAGATTGTACCGGTATTCCGGATTCTCTGCATTCTTCTTTTCCAGATATCTGTTCACTTCTGTCAGATCGATCCGGAAACTGAAAAATGCCTCATTGTCACACCGGTTTGGATACATGAACGGCATGATGAAATGCATGGAATCGACATCTTTCAGATATTTTGCGTCAAAACGGTCTCCCATAGAATCTTCCTCTTTTCACAACGATTTATATTCTACACGTTACGTGCAGTTCACGCTACTGAAAAACCATTAAGATGATGTGCTGTTCCCGGATGCGGAAATATCATCCAGCACCAGCGGCGGATTGAAGAAATAGCCCCAGCTGCGCCGGCGCCAGTTCATGCCGTTGTTGAAACCGGGAACCGGACGGATATCAAACCAGTAGACGTCATCCGCGACATCCAGCTTGATGTCATTGCCGGCTTCCGGCATCCGGTAGATGACCGGATTGACCGTATAGTTGCCCGGAGCGAGATATGAAACGTCCATCGTAAAGGACAGTACGGTCTGTTGTCCTGCCGGCAGGAAGATTCCCTTGTCTGTTGTCATCATGGTCACCGGACGTCCGCCCGTATCCTTGATGATGATGCGCAGATAGACATCCTCTGTATCCTCGGAAGCGGTACAGGTGAGTTTCACCGGCAGTTTCGCTCCGACGTCATAGACGTTCGAATCGCTGTCCAGGCACTGCAGGCGGGTCATCGTGACCGTGCCGGTCATGTTGTCCGAAGTACGTTCGATCTGGCGCAGGTCTACATCATTGCCGGTATTCATCCGCAGTCCCATATAGACACCGATGGCTTCATCCGGATTTCCTTCGTACAGAAGTCTGCCGTGATCCAGTACGATGCACCGGTCGCAGAGCTGGCGGACCGTATTCATATTGTGACTGACATAGAGGATCGTCCTGCCCTCCTGCCGGGATACGTCATCCATCTTCCGGAGACACTTTTTCTGGAACGTCACGCCGCCGACTGCCAGTACTTCATCCATGATCATGATCTCGCTGTCCAGATGGGCCGCTACGGCGAAACCCAGCTTGACGTTCATACCCGAGGAATAGCGCTTGACGGGTGTATCGATGAACTGCCGGCATTCCGAAAACTCGATGATATCCTCGATCTTGGAGTCGATTTCCTTCTTTGTCATGCCCAGGATCGCACCGTTCATGTAGATGTTCTCCCGGCCTGTCAGTTCTCCGTTGAAACCGGTACCGACTTCCAGCAGGGATGCGACCCTGCCGTTCAGCCAGATATCGCCGCCGGTCGGTGATGTGATGCGGGAGATGAGCTTCAGCAATGTTGATTTTCCCGCACCGTTGCGGCCGATGATGCCGACACGCTCTCCCTTTTCCACGGCAAAGGATACGTCATCCAGGGCCATGAATACGTCTTCTTCGGGATACTGGATACCTACTTTCCGGGTAGGATCCTCCTGGTGGCGGATCCGGGCATTCCAGCGGTGCAGTTCATCACGGAACGTTGTACCGCCGATCAGACCAAGTCTGTACTGCTTGGATACGTGATCGATCTTTA
>JAFWJP010000238.1 GCA_017514645.1 Solobacterium sp.
GTTTTTCCCTCAGATCACGCAGAAGTGTATCGGTATCCTGATTCCGGCTGCTGTCGCGGTATTCTTTGCGCTGAAAGCACCGCAGGCCGATCTGCAGGCAACGGAAACCCTGCCTGGCGATCCTTCCTTCTCGGATGATGCGGTGATCGCTGTGGAAGATCCTTCTGTATGCAGCGTACAGTTTCATTCCCCGGAAGAAGGCAAAGTCTATATCTATGCACACAAGTACGGAATCACAGAAGTGGTAGTCACGGAAGGGAAAAAAGAATTCCGATTTTCATTTGAAGTCTACAGGGATCAATCAGTGACCCGGATCAGAATCGAACAGGTTGAGCCATAACTTAGGAAACAGAAAAAGACTGCGATGCTTCGCAGTCTATTTATTCAACAGGGGTACAGCTACTGTCTTGTTAAACCAGCTGATCAGCGGTCCCATGAAGAAGGCGGTGATGATCGTTGCGATACCGGCAACTCCCCCGAAGAGTACACCAATGATCACACAAAGAAGATCTGTGGCGATACGTACCAGGCGGAAGGGAAATTTCGGGTACTTCTCAGAAATGATCAGTGCCACGGCATCATACGTGGATACGCCAAGACTACTAGTCATATACAGCGCGGAAGACAGGCAGATCACCACGATTGCAAAGATCAGGGACAACACCCGGACTACTGTTGTCGGTTCCGGAAACAACCTTCCCCACAATTCCAGAGAGAAATCCGCGATATATCCCAGCAGAAATAGATTGATCAATGTACCAAGACCGATCTTACTGCGGTCCAGCACAAACACAACCACTAACATCAGCGCATTGAGGATCACATAGAAGGTGCCGAAACTGAGATTTGTGAGATTCCACAGACCATGAGCGAGTACCTGGAACGGATCCATGCCGAGATTGGAAAAACTGAAGATACCGACGCTGAAACCACAGAGACATACACCAAATATGGTCATGATCACACGTCTGCGGAATAACTTCTGTTCCATACGATTTCCTCCGAAACACATGATACTATATCATAGAAGAGGAAGAGAGGCAGAGATATGTTGGCAATTTGTTACCCGGGATGTTCTACATGCAGGAAAGCGCTGAAATGGCTGGATGCCCACAACCTGGCATACGAGTACCGAAACATCAAACTGGAACGTCCGACAGAAGAAGAATTACGCAGGTGGATCGCACAAAGCGGACTGCCGGCAAGACGTTTCTTCAACACCAGCGGAGGTCTGTACAGAGAACTGAATCTGAAAGATAAACTGGCACAGATGAGTGATGAGGAAATGATCAAACTATTGGCTACGGATGGCATGCTGGTAAAGCGCCCGCTGCTGATCCGTGATGACATAGTACTTGTCGGATTCCGGGAAGAAGAGTATAAACAATTACTGTAATACAAGAATCTTGTTTTTCTGTTACACTGATACAAAGAGGTCAATACAATGAACAGTCATTTTTTTGCGGTTTTATCCAGAATGAAATATATCGAACGCTGGGCACTGATGCGTAATGCCAGGCACGAAAATCTCAGTGAACACTCACTGGAAGTAGCGATGATTGCGCATGCGCTGTGTGTGATCGGGAATGCCCGTTTTCAGCGTGACCTGAATGCGGACAGGGCAGCTGTCAAGGCGCTCTATCACGATGCCGGAGAGATCATTACCGGGGATATGCCTACGCCGGTGAAATACTACAACGAGAGTATCCGCAAAGCCTACCACCAGGTGGAAGACGACGCCGAACAACAGCTGCTCGGACAGCTTCCCGAAGATCTGCAGGAAGAGTATCAGGATATCTTTGCCCGGGATGAACAACTGGACCTGTACATCAAAGCTGCCGACAAACTCTCCGCATTGATCAAGTGTATCGAAGAACGCAGTGCCGGGAATACCGAGTTCATCACGGCGGAGAAATCCACCCGGGAAGCACTCATACGCATGACCGAAGGACTCCCGGAAATTACCGTATTCATGGAGGAATTCCTGCCGTCTTACGGTAAAACTCTGGATGAACTTCTGGAGAGAAACGACTAAGTA
>JAFWJP010000239.1 GCA_017514645.1 Solobacterium sp.
AACCCTGGAAACCGTTTTCTTCAAACTGTGTCTGCACTTCGTTTGTGATATCGCAGAACATCTCCAGCAGATCATTCCATTCAGCCGCCGCATCCTGATCGCCGCTGATTGCTTTCAGCGCTCCTGCCGCAACGCCGTCCTCCCACACCGAGATCATCATGGTATCTTCCTCCAGTGTGATCTCACAGTTTTCAAACGGCAGAGAACTGTCCAGAATCTCATCAATGGTCATTGTGCCGGTCACTGCGCTCGGTTCCGGCTGTACATCGGGTTCCTTCCGGGAATTGTCCAGCATGCTCAGGCCGATGCCGATGACGAACGCACCAAGCGCGATCATCAGGAACATCTTTCCGAATGTACTGTTTTCCTGACAAAGAACACAATTGCCGCAACGATGCTCAGCAGCGTCAGTATGATGACAAAATTCAGCAATGTATCGATCATGTTCCTACCCTCTCCGTGCTTCCCTCAGTGGCTGATCCCAGAAGATCCTCCCGCCATTTTCTTCTGCAAGACGATCCGCAGTCTTCTGCAGATGTTCCAGCAGACCTGCTTCCCGTTTGGAGGAACGCCTTCCCTTTGCTTCATATACGGTTTCTTCAAAGTATGCATCGTAGGAGATCCCGAAATCATCTTCCGTATCATGCAGAAAGAAACTGACCGAAACATCATAGCGGATCTGTCCTGCTTCGGAATCCGATGTCAGCTTTACATCGGCACCGTGCCTCTCTCTTCCGTTGAATGTGCCCTCCGCCGCATAATACTGCTGATAAACATCGATCACCATACAGCTGATTCCTCCTGCTGTAACCATTATACGTATTTCTGCAGACAGTTTCATAAAGTTTCCGCTTCTGCTATTCTGAATAGAGAACAAACCGGAGGTAAACCATGAAAGAAATCTATGTAACAGGTCACCGGAATCCTGATACTGATGCCATATGTTCCGCGATCTCCGTTGCGGCGCTTGAAGAACTGCAGGGAAGAGAAGCCATTGCCTGCCGTCAGGGACCGCTCAACGAAGAAACGAAATTCGTTCTGAAACGCTTTCACCAGGAACATCCCTTCCTGCTCACCGATGCCCGTCTGACACTGGCTGAGATCGAACTGGATGAACCGGTCCTTCTGACCAAGGACGCAACTGCCCACGAAGCCTGGCGGGCAATGAAGCACTCTCAGTACCGCTCCCTATTTGTCACGGAAAACGGACAGCTGTGCGGAGCAGTCACCACATCCGATCTGTCTGTCTACCGTCTGGAAAACCAGGAAAAGCGCAGTGAACTGCTCGCGGCCGCAACCCTCGACCAGATCGCCCGGACGGTCAAAGGCACAGCTGTCGTTGCGCCGGAAGACTTCCGCACCAACGGCTATGTCCGGGTCATTACACTGGAGGAAGCGGAAGCGAGAAAATACGATGTCAAGGGCGGCATCGCCATACTTTCCGCCGGAGAAGACAAGCAGGAAATGCTCATCAGCCGCGGTGTACGCTGCCTCGTCATCACCTGCGGTGTCACAACAACGCCGCAGATCCGCCGCAAAGCCGCCGAAGCCGGATGCGCCATTATTGAAACAACGCAGGATACGATGTTTGCGGCAGAATTCATCACGGAATCCTATCCGGTAGCCGTGATCATGGCCACGGACATCATCACCTTCCGCGACGACGAATACGTCAATGACGCAGCCGTCAAGATCAACAAGTCCCGGATCCGCAGTTTCCCGGTTCTGGACAAGAACGGAACGATCATCGGCATCGTATCGCGCTACCATGTGCTGAACTATGAGCACCGCAAAGTCATCCTGACGGACCACAGCGCGGAGAACCAGACCCTTGCCCACATTGAATATGCAGATATCCAGGCGATCATCGACCACCATCATATCGGCGGTCTGCGCACGGATCATCCGATCTACTACCGGAATGAACTGATCGGCTGCACCTGCACCATTGTGGCAAACATGTACAAAGAAAAAGGATTCACTCCTTCCGCGGACCTTGCCGGCATCATGTTGTCGGCGATCCTGTCGGATACGCTGAACTTCAAGTCCGCGACCACCCGGGACAAGGACCGCGAGACTGCAGAATGGCTGGCGGAACTGGCCGGTATCCTGGACATGGATGCCTACGCCAGGGAAATGCTCGGCGCTTCCGTTGCCCTGAAGGACGCAACACCGCATGAGATCCTGAACCGTGACCTGAAATCCTATCAGATCGGGGAATATACGTTCGCCATCGGACAGACCAACTACAGCCGCATGGCCCAGGTCCAGAAGATCCTGCCCGAATTCCGCAGAAATCTGAAGGAAGAACAGGAGCGCAATCAGTACGATCTGCTGGTCATGTTGTTTACGGATGTCATGGGAGAAGGTTCCCTCTTCGTCTACGAAGGACCGCTCTCCTACATCTTCAGCAACCTGCTGGAAACCGTATTCGATGAACACTCCGGCTTTGATACGAAGATCATCTCCCGGAAACAGCAGCTCATGCCGATGCTGTCGGAAGCCATCAAAGCACTGTAGACAAAAGGCTGTATCCCTTGATACAGCCTTTAATTATCCTTCAGGAACAGACCGGTCATTCCGCCGCAGACACCGCCGATGATATGCGTGATCTGCGAGATCTGATCATGTACCGTCAGACCGGTATAGATCTCATTGCCGATCCAGAACAGCGCCACCAGGATCAAGGTCAGGGGAACCCCCTTCTGTCTTCCGGTGACCGATGCCAGCAGAATGAACGCAAAGCAGATACCGCTGCTTCCCATCAGCGCACCATGGAAGAAGAAATTGTGGATCAGACCGGTCACCAGTGCCGTCAGCA
>JAFWJP010000240.1 GCA_017514645.1 Solobacterium sp.
ATTCCGGCTCGATGAAGATCTGTACGAAGATCCCGTGAACTGGAAGTCATTCAATGATTTCTTTGCGAGGTATCTGAAAGACCCTGGGAAACGTCCGATCGCTGCACCGGATGATGATCATATCGTCGTATCGCCCGCAGACGCCGTTCCGCAGGGATTCTGGCGCATCGATGAAGACAGCCGTATCATTGACCCGGAACACGATCCCGGTCACGGAATCACCGTCAAAACGGCTCTGCTGAAGAGTATACCGGCATTGCTGGGAGACAGCAGCTACCGCTATGCGTTTGCCTCGGGAACACTGACGCACACATTCCTTGATATCCATGACTATCACCGCTATCACTTTCCTGTTAGCGGAACGGTAAAGGAAATCTACAGCATTCCTGCTCACGCTGCACCGGGCGGTGTCATCATCTGGGACAAGGAGCTGGACAGTTATCACGAATACTGTTCCGGAGATATCGGCTGGCAGTCTGCCGAAACACGCGGCGTCATCATTCTGGAACTGAATACCGGCGGATACGCTGCCATCATCCCTGTCGGCATGTGTCAGGTCTCATCCGTCAACTTTGAGACGGAGATCGTAACCGGACGCACGGTCCGGAAAGGCGATCCTATGGGATGTTTCAAATTCGGAGGAAGCGACATCATCATGATCTTCAGTGAAGATGCCGGATTTACCATGACTGCAGAACCGGGAGTCCACATCGACACTGGCAGTGCATACGGAATCCTGAAAGGATAAAAAGAACCGCAGGGTTCTTTTTTATCACTTCCGCTACAGTTGCAAGCAGGCATCCGGCATAAAAAAGGCAGGACCATTGAGTCCTGCCTTCAGAAGTTTCTGTTCTTACTTCTTCTTCGTTGTACGCTTTCTGCCCTTGGCGCCCTTCTTCAGATTATAGAAGACATCACGGCCCCTGTACTGTGCAGTAGCACCGAGTTCCTCCTCGATCCGCATCAGCTGATTGTACTTGGCAATCCGGTCTGTACGGCTCAGGGAACCCGTCTTGATCTGTCCGGCATTGACCGCAACGACCAGATCAGCGATCGTTGTATCTTCGCTCTCACCGGAACGATGGGAAACGACTGCTGTCCAGCCGGCTTCCTTTGCCATCTCGATCGCATCCAGTGTCTCTGTCAGTGTACCGATCTGGTTGACTTTGATCAGAACGGCATTGGCTGCCTTCTCCTCAATGCCCTTCTTGATGAATTCCGTATTGGTGACGAAGAGATCGTCTCCGACGAGCTGTACACGGTCACCCAGACGGGCATTCAGTTTCTTCCAGCCCTTCCAGTCGTTCTCGGACAGACCATCCTCGATGGAGATGATCGGATAGGTGTCGCACCACTTCTCGAGCATATCGATCATCTCTTCGGATGTCTTTTCACCTTCACCGGAACGCTTCAGAACATAGCGGTCCAGTTCAGCGTCATAGAATTCACAGGATGCCAGATCCAGTGCGTACATGATATCTTCACCCGGAACATATCCTGCAGCTTCTACAGCTTCTGTAATCAGAGCCAGCGGGCCTTCATTGCCCAGCCTCTCCAGCGGTCCGTCACCGCCCGGAACACAAGCCGGAGCATATCCGCCTTCATCACCGACGCTGGTATTGTACCCGTACTTTGTCAGGACTTTCTTCAGAGCGTGGAATACTTCCGCACCCATACGTACCGCCTCATGGATCGATTTCGCACCGACCGGCATGATCATGTATTCCTGGCAGTCTGTTGCGGAATCCGCATGCTTACCGCCGTTGAGGACATTCATCATCGGAACCGGCATGACCTTGCCGTTGGGACCGCCCAGATACTGATACAGCGGCAGGCCGCAGTAATCCGCAGCCGCCTGTGCACAGGCCAGGGAAACCGCCAGGATCGCATTGGCACCCAGGTTCGCCTTTGTCGGTGTACCATCGAGTTCCAGCATGACCGCATCAATACCCTTCTGATCTGTGACATCCATGCCGATGATCGCATCCGCAATCTTCGTATTGACGTTGACGACAGCCTTCAGCGTACCCTTTCCGCCGTAGCGCTCCGGATCACCATCGCGCAGCTCCACTGCTTCATGTTCGCCGGTTGACGCTCCGCTCGGCACGATTGCTCTTCCGAATGCACCGGATTCTGTCGCGACTTCGCATTCTACTGTCGGATTGCCGCGGGAATCCAGGACCTCACGCGCATAAACACTTGTAATAATAGGCATAATACTCAAATTCCTCCGTCTCTATTTTACTGCATCGATGATTGCCTTGAACGAATCCGCTTTCAGAGAAGCACCGCCGATCAGAGCTCCGTCGATATTCTCACATGCCATGTACATCGCAATGTTTTCCGGCTTTACGCTTCCGCCGTACTGAATCCGTACCGCGTCCGCCGTCTCCTTGCCGAACAGACCGCCGACAATCTCACGGACCGTTCTGCAGCATTCCTCAGCTGTATTCTGGTCTGCGCTTCTTCCGGTACCGATGGCCCAGATCGGCTCATAGGCGATCACGATCTTAGCAGCTTCTTCCGGTGTCAGCCCTTCCAGGGAACCCTCAAGTTCCTCCTTCAGCACATCGACCGTCTTGCCTGCTACGTATTCCTCTTCCGTCTCACCGACGCAGAGGATCGGCGTCATTCCCGCCGCAAACAGACGCTTTGCCTTGCGTGCACATGCCGCGCTTGTCTCACCGTAGTACATCCGTCTCTCGGAATGTCCGATGATGCAGTGCGTAACACCCAGTTCCTGCAGCATCGGTACGCTGACTTCACCGGTATAGGCACCGCTGTCCTTCTCGTTGCAGTTTTCCGCTGCTACGATCAGATGCTTTGCATGTTCAACGCATGTTGTCAGGTTGGTGTACGGAGCCGCAATTCCGTAGTCTGCCTTCTCATCTCCGGTCAGGACAGGTTCCACTGCTTCAAAGAACGCCTTAGTATCCGCCCTGAGCATGTTCATCTTCCAGTTGCCGACAATAATAGGTTTCCTCATGTTCAGTCCTCCAGTACTGCCACGCCCGGCAGATTCTTGCCTTCCATGAATTCCAGCGATGCTCCGCCGCCGGTGGAAATATGGCTGAACTTCTCCGCATAGCCAAGATTCTTCGCTGCCGATGCACTGTCACCGCCGCCGATGATCGTCACTGCATCATCCAGTTCCGCCAGTGCCTTGCATACTTCGATCGTACCCTTGGCAAACTCAGGCTTTTCAAACACACCCATCGGTCCGTTCCAGAACACGGTCTTCGCACCTTCCAGAGCCTTCTTGAACTCTGCAATCGTCTCCTCACCGATATCCAGTCCCATATAGCCGTCAGGAATCTCTCCTGCCTTGACGGTACGGATATCCGTCGGTGCATCGAAATCGTTCGCAATGACCGTATCTGTCGGCAGATACAGCTTGCCGGCACCCTTTTCCATGAATTCACGTGCCAGATCTTCCTTGTCCGCTTCCAGCAGGGAATTGCCGATCTTCTTTCCTTCAGCAGCCTGGAATGTATAGGCCATACCGCCGCCGATGAGCACCTTGTCCGCAATCTTCAGCAGATTCTCAATGACACCGATCTTGTCAGAAACCTTCGCACCGCCGAGAATTGCCACAAACGGACGTTTCGGTTCATTCAGCGCACCGCCGAGAACTTCCAGTTCCTTCTGGACCAGGAAACCTGCGCAGTGCGGCAGATGCGTCGGAATACCGACAGTACTTGCATGTGCACGGTGCACGGAGCCGAACGCATCTTCAACAAACAGATCACCCAGAGATGCCCAGTACGCACCCAGTTCCGGATCATTCTTTGTTTCACCCGGTTCATACCGTGTATTCTGCATCAGGACGATCGTACCTTCCGCCATGTCCCTGACTGCATTTTCCAGCTCTTCTCCGCGTGTTGCGTTCACAAACACGACCGGTGCCGGCTGTACTTCCGCCAGTCTCCTGGCAACGATGGACATATCGTTCTTCGCTTTGTCCTCTTCTGTCTTGATCTTGCCGAGATGGCTCAGCAGGATCACCTTGGCACCGCGCCCTGTCAGATCATTGATCGTCGGCAGCGCAGCCATGATTCTGTTGTCATCCGTGATGACTTCTCCCTTGTGCGGAACGTTGAAGTCAACACGGACAATGACGCGTTTTCCTTTGACATCAAAGTCCTTCAATGTTTTTGTCTTCATTTCAAATCCTTCTTTCTACTCCCCGAACATTTCGTTATACAGACGCAGATATGCATCTGCGCTTCTGTCCCATGAGACATCCGTCTTCATCGCGCTCTTCACCAGCGTACGCCAGCCTTCCGCGTTGTCGTAGTACTGCCTGAGGACATAATCCAGCGTATCCATCAGATTCTCTCCGCGTTCTCCGTGGAAACTGAATCCGTTTCCTTCCCCGGTGAACTCATTGAACGGGATGACGGTATCGGACAGACCGCCGGTCTCCCGTACCAGCGGCAGAGTGCCGTACCGCTGCGAAATCATCTGACTGAGACCGCACGGTTCAAACATCGACGGCATCAGGAAGACATCGCTGCCGGCATAGATCATATGGGCCAGATCCTCATTGTACCCACGATAGTATACCATTCTTCCGTGATATGTGCTCTCCATGGAACGGAACGCACTTTCAGCGGCCTCTTCCCCGGTGCCGAGCACGACAAACTGAAGATTCCTGCCCATCATTTCATGCATCACGGATGTGATCAGATAGACACCTTTCTGCCCGGTCAGACGTGATACCAGGCCGACGACCATGACATCATCCCGGAC
>JAFWJP010000241.1 GCA_017514645.1 Solobacterium sp.
GTGATTTATCTCGCTTCTGAATACATTACCATCGCTCGTAGGGTGCTCCTTGATTGCATCATTGCCACGCACGAGTCTGAGGTCAGGGAACTCAGTATTGAGAAGCTTCTTAAAATGCCCGTTTCCTATTACTCAGGGTGTTTGAGCGGAGAAAAAACAGCACAGCTGAATCAAGGTGTAGCAGGCTTCAGCCAGCTTATTAAAATCATGTGCAACGATGTTTTTGCCACCGTGTTGACCGCAGTATGTACGCTTATCCAGGTCTTTCTGAACGCACCTGGTATCATGGTCGGCATCATGCTTCTTTACCTGATACTTACAGTCACGATTTCCGCATTTCAGATTCGTTCACAAAACGGTGTCAGAGAAAACATTTTAAGTCGCAGGAGAGTCATATCTGATCAATATCGTCTCCAATACAACGTTCTTGCTTTTCAGAATTCCGTTCCTCTTTGCATTGATGTCAATCGGAGAGGAGATATATGAACGCGGAAAACTCTCGGATCTTCGCAGCTAAGCCGGAGGCCAGTTGTATATTTTATGACAAACGTTTTGGATGAAATGCAAACAAAGCTGAATCAGGGGCAACTCGCATGGTAGAGAAATATCGCTTTATATGCCCATTTTCCTCGCTGAACACTGCGGAGCGCATACGGGAAATCATCCGGGAGTTTGATGAATGGATATCTGATCCTCTTCTTGCTGAACTGGCAGATAAATACGGCGGTTTTCAGGAACAGCTCCACTGCAAGGATTTCCGGTCACGGTTACAATATCTTTATGATTTTGCCTCTGTCTGGGACTACAGGAAAAAACAGACTGCTGCAATAACAAAAGAAGGAGAAGCTGCACGGTGGCTGCTGAAAGATGATGAAGTCTCTGTTGGCAATACAGGCATCATTTATTCCACCGCGGATCGTCTTGGCTTGTCCGGCATTTATGATTCTGTGCTCAGTGAACCGGCCTTCATTCTTTCTCTGGGCGGTGCAAATCATGCAAACATCAGCCGCACTTTGAGAACACTCGATTTATTGAAACGTATACAAGCGAAGGGACCGGATCATCTTCCTGTCATTGTAGGCCTTGGGTGCAGCAGAGCATTATCGGATGATGAGAGGAAAAAGATAAGCGATTATGCTCCTGAAGCAAATACGGAATTTGATGCTATGAGTACTGCAATCGAGAAAGTATACGGTGCTGCTTTGCTTGATGAGACGACAGAACATGATGCAGATCCAAATAAAGTATCGATTGTTCGGAAATATCAGTCATGGGAATTTCCTGGTCTGCAGCTGTATTCCCTCTGTGCGCCGTCATCCGACCCGGATAGAAGAAGGGCAGATACAGGAGATACACTGGATTTCCTGATCCGGACTTTCAGGATTCAGCCTGAACAGAAAATCATTAATATCACCTCTCCCATTTATGTCCCTCAGCAGCAGATCAAGTCATTGGACTATGCTGTTAAAAATCATCTGGAATTTGATACAATCGGATTTAGTCAGACAGATATTGCCAGGCCTGAGCCGATTAAATATCTGCAGGAAATCAAAGCAACAATTGATGCAATGGAACAATTTCTTCAAAACAATCAGATAGAGAATAAGGAGATTTCATAAAAACACAAAGAAAACCAGGTATTTGCTGCGCCAGCATGACTGCGGCAGGAAGGATCGATAAAAACTGATGAAATACACATATCTGAAGAAGGTGATTATGGCTGTTCTGGCTGGTGCTGTATTGTTTGCCGGCTGTACAGGCAGCACGGATGAGAGTGCAGCACCGGTATACACACAGATCAGCCAGGAAACAGCGAAAGAGATGATGGCTGAAGATGATGGTCATATCATCGTGGATGTCCGCAGGCAGGACGAATATGATGAAGGACATATTCCCGGTGCCGTTCTGATTCCGAACGAGAGTATCGGCACTGAAATGCCCGAGGAACTGCCTGACCTAGATCAGATCATCCTGATCTACTGCCGCAGCGGGAACCGCAGTAAACAGGCAGCGCAGAAACTTGCAGATATCGGCTATACGAACGTATATGAATTCGGCGGAATCATGGACTGGACAGGACCGATCGAGCTCACAGACTGAAGCCGTAGAAAGGACAGGAATCATGATCGACGTAAACAAACCGGTGGAAAACCCGGAACTGAGCGCGCTGTTTGAAGAACGCAGGAGTGCCCGGCAGGACCAGTACAACGATATTCATAACCGGATCGCGAAGGAGATCGCACTCCATGCACATCTTCTGGCTGTCATTGAAATGGATCCGGAAGTGGTAAAAACAGAAGAAGGGAAAGCGGTCATCCGGAAAGATACAGTATTGTCATTTGCTATGTTTACCGACAAGGAAGGTCATGTATTTATGCCGGTGTTTACCGACTGGCCGTCACTCTATGCCGGGGAACTCTACAAAGACAAGGCGGTACAGACGCTGATCGTCAGCTTTGACGACATTGTCGCTGTAACAAACGGAAATGCCGGGGCAGTTGTCAATCCGTTTACAGATAATTTCGTAATCACGCCGGCGAATCTTGCCCGGATGAAGACCCAGAAAGAGATCGAACAGAACGGTGTCTCGGAACAGGTCATACAGAAGGATACGACGGTGCAGATCGGTGATCCTGCAGATATGCCGGAGGAGATGGTCAAAGCAGTAACCGCCTATGCCGGGAAAGATTCCAGCATTCAGGCAGTCTGGCTGAAACTGATGATCCGGGACGGAGAAAAGAGCTGGCTGCTTATCGTGGATCATACCGGCGACAGGAACAAAGTGTTCAAGGGAATCGTGGATGCCGCAATGCCGCACAATCACAGCGGGATGTACATCGACATGCTGGAATACCGAAGCACAGCCGGGAGAAACGCTTCCAGGGGAGAACCGATCTATCGGAAGAAGAAAGGGTTGTTCAGCTTTCTGAAGTATTAATTACAGATACAGAACAATGAGGTAATCAGAATGAAAACAATCAGAGGAAATGACGCAGTCTTTATGGATAAAGGCAACGGCAGCGCACTGGCAGAATTCATCGGCCGCAATGCAGGCATTGAACGCAGTGTGTACGGAATCGCCAGAACCAGACTGAACAAAGGTGCGTTTGAAGAGAAACATCATCACAACAATACGGAAGAAATCTATCTGTTCGTCAAAGGCAGCTGCGTTATGCGGATCAACGGAACAGAAGAACGCTTTTCTGCCGGAGATCTCCTGGTTGCGGAGACCGGTGATGAACATGAGATCCTGGAAGCGCTGGAGGATACGGAATTCTGGGTCCTTACCGTTCCGGCATTTGATCCGGAAGACTATATCGTCGGATAGAACCGGTCAAACCGGTGAACAATGTCTTCTTCAGAGTTCTGTCAGGAAAAATGTATCAATGAAATGCTAGTGTAAGATCGGAGGTGGAAAACGATGGGATACGGATATATGTTCAATTGCCGTAAATGCGGATATCAAGCGGAAGGATATGAGGGATTCGGTTTCCTGTTTCCTGCGGAATACCGCAGTGTTCAGCAAAGAGCCCGGGAAGGTCTGTACGGAGAAGAACTGCAGAAATATCTGATGCAGCACCCGGAAACGCAGGTCAATGCAGAAAATATCGTTGTTGTATGTGAGGACTGCGGACATCTGGAATCTGTACCGGAACTTTCAGTATATCTGCCGAAAGACAGCAGTGGATCATCGACGGAAGATATCGCTTATCTTACAGCTATGGATCTGCAGGAGCGCTATACGCTGTTCAGAGAGTATCAGCACAGGTGTGAACGGTGCGGGGCAGAATGCACGAAGCAGATCCGGAACACCAGGAATACCGCTGTCCGGTATGCGGAGAAGTGCTGGAGAAATCCCTGATCAACTGGGACTGAGATCAGGTGAAGATTCCGGCGCCGTTCGATCATGGCACAAACAAAAAAGGACCTGTCTGTAAACCGGACAGGTCTTTATTATATGTTGCTCAGGCTTTTCTGATGTTGCAGTAGACACTGCGGTAGGCCGGATACCCGGAATACGGATCACAGAGTTCCCGGTAGGGAATGATACTGTTGATATCCCTCTCCGGATAGCCGTGATAGACAAACAGCTGGCCTTCGCTGACAGTATTGGTCGGATTGGCTTTGAATGTCAGACTGCCGATGGAAGTGACGATCTCAACATCATCATACATATCAATGCCGAGTTTTCTGCAGTCTTCCGGATTGATTTCAACCATCGGATCCGGCATCAGACTTCTCTCCCATGGTGAACCATGAAGCCGGGAATGGATCACATGCGGCATTCTTGCGCCGGAACACAGCATGAACGGATATTTCTCCGGATCCGGATTGACCGGCGGTGTATAGGTCGGCAATGGATCGAGACCCCACTCGGGATGTGCCCCGATGATTTCGCTGTACAGTTCGATCTTTCCGGTCGGTGTCCGCCATCCGTGTTCCATATACCATTCAGAGGACTTCACACCGACGCCCTCGATTTTCGTGAATCCATCATTCTTCATGACTTCATCCAGATCGACCGGCAGATCACGGAAGATATACTTCACAGCGTTCTCATAGCCGGAACAGAGGACCGGATCATCGATTCCCATCACATTTGCCAGTTCGGTGATGATATCCACATCGCGCTTGCTTTCACCCAGAGGCTCTACCACCGGTTTGGTATACATGATATAGCAGCCGGGATAGCCTTTGAACTCACTGCGTTCCATCGACGTACAGCACGGCAGAATGATATCCGCCCACTTCGCACTGTCCGTCATGAACAGATCCACATCAACGAAGAAATCCAGTTTCCGGAACGCTTCCAGTACCTTGCCGTCTTCCGCAAACATCCGGTAGTTCATTCCGTGGGCATACAGGGCTTTGATGGAGTGTTCGTCCTGGTTCAGGATATTCTGGGCAAGATCATTGGCCTGCATATCCCTGCGCAGTTCATACCACAGGGGATGAACATCTGCACCGACGGCCTTGTCCGCATGTTCCGGGTAAGTTTCGAACATGAACTCCCGCTCATGGGTATCATAGCCGGTCGTACGTTCCGAGAAGGTTCCTTCACTCGGATACTGCCCGCCCGGTGTACCGATATTCCCGGTGATCGCCAGCAGGGACATGATGCACCGGTAGTTCTGCATGCCGTTGTGATGATGTGCCAGCGGTGCGGAGCTTTCAGAGATGGACATGGTTTCCGCATCGCGGATCATTTCCACGGCTTTCCGGATATCCGCAGCCGGAACACCGGTCAGCTCTTCACCTTTCTCCAGCGTATAATCCTTCACGCTTTCCGCGTACTGTTCAAACCCGTGTACATACTTGTCGATGTACTCTTTGTCGATCCAGCCGTTCTGGATCAGCTGGTTGGCGATCGTCAGTGCCAGGGCACCGTCTGTACCCAGACGCGGACGCAGATGCAGATCCGCAAACCGTGCAGATGCCGGGGTGATCCGCGGATCCACAACGATATATTTCAGACCGGTCAGTTTCTTGAGCTTTTCAATTCCTTTCGGAAGACGGTACATGGAATAGTATCCGTTGGCAGCCCAGCCGATGAACAGTTTGGTCATGACATTCATACCCATTTCCATTCCGGTTGCGCACTGCCAGGCCATGAGACCTGACGCAAAGCAGGAAGAGTGTTCCGTACCGTAGCTCTGACTGCCGAAGGAATGCGCAAAGCGGGCCAGCATACTCCGGTACCACTTGTTGTATCCGGAATAGAACGCAACTTTATCCGCACCGTACTGCGCCTTGATCCCGTTCAGTTTCTCCGCAATCTCGGCATACGCTTCTTCCCAGGTGATCCGCTCGAATTTTCCTTCACCGCGTTCACCGGTTCTCCGCATCGGATACAGCAGTCTGTCCTTGCGGTACAGATATTCCCGGTTGGACAGTCCCTTGGTGCAGAGAGCACCCTTGGAATCGGGATGTTCATCCCAGCCTTCCACCTTGATCACTTTTCCATCCTTGACATAACAGGTCAGACCACAGTGCGGCGCAGGTGAACAGATCGCGCAGATCGAATGCTTGATCTCGATTCCGGTATCTTCACCCGGCAGTTTCGCTTTGAGAGCGTCGAATTCAGCCATTGTGTAAGTTCCTCCGCTTCTGGTTGATGTTGTGCTGAAACACTGTGTGCCGGTGCAGAAAACAGATTCTGTGCTGTAATCGTATGATCAGTGTTTCCCATGTATCTGAAACTATCATATCATGATTTCCGTATCTCCCGGAGAGAACTCCGATGAGCGGAAAACCGGATTTCTTAATATAATAGATATAACAGAACGGAGAAATGCGATGGGAAAGAAAGTCATCGGTATCATCGGCGGAATGGGTCCCCTGGCGACAGCCGACCTGTTCCGGAAGATTACAGAACACACATCGGCAGCCTGTGATCAGGATCATCCCCGTGTCTGTATTGACTCGAATACGGACATTGCGGACCGGACGGAAGCTTTGATCCACGGCGGAAAGGATCCGGTGCCGGAAATCGTGAACAGTGTACATCGTCTGGAATCCATCGGCGCAGAGGTACTGCTGATGCCGTGCAATACCGCACACGGATTCTATGACCGCATTGCGGCGGAAGCGAACGTGCCGGTCCTGCATATGATCAGGATCACCAGGGATGCCCTGCTGGAAAAAGGCGTCAGATGCGCCGGTCTGCTCGCGACAGACGGAACCATTGAGACCGGAGTCTATCATGATGTGTTCAAGGACAGCGGAATCACATTGATCACACCGGAAAAGAAAGACCAAAAGGCGGTCATGGATGTGATCTACCAGGGTGTGAAGAAGGGGAACCGGGACTATGACGGTACAGCATTCCTGAAGGCCTGTACACATCTGCAGGAACATGGCGCAGAGATTCTGATCCTGGGATGTACGGAACTCCCGCTGGCCTTTGAATGGTACCGCCCGGAATTCCCGGTCATTGATCCAACACTGGAACTGGCACTTTCGGCCATCCGCTTTGCCGGATGCACCGTGAAATAGAAGGAGGAACGAACATGCTTGAAACCGGAACCAAAGCACCGGATTTTACACTTCCCGATCAGGACGGAAACCTGCATACACTCAGTGAATACAGAGGAAAGAAGGTCATCCTGTATTTCTATCCGAAGGACAATACAGCCGGTTGTACAGCACAGGCCTGCGGTTTTGCGGAACGGTATCCCCAGATCCAGGAGAAAGGGGCTGTTGTCCTGGGCATCAGTAAGGACAGTGTAAAATCACACAAAGGATTCGCGGAAAAGAATCATCTTCCGTTTACGGTTCTTTCCGACCCGGAAAAGGAAGTCATACAGCTCTATGATGTCTGGAAGGCAAAGAAGATGTACGGAAAGGATGTCATGGGTGTTGTACGTACGACCTATCTGATCGATGAAGACGGGATCATCATTCAGGCGCTGGACAAAGTCAAGGGAAAGGACAATCCCGCACAGATGCTGGAACTGCTCGGATGAAGATCATCATTTCACCGGCCAAGCAGATGAAGGAAGACGATATCCTGCGTCCTGAGAGTACACCGGTATTCCTGCAGGAAGCGGAAGAGCTGAAGCAGTACCTGCAGTCACTGGACCGGAAAGAGCTGAAACAGCTCTGGGCATGCAGTGAGCGGATCGTTGAGCAGAATCTGGAACGGCTGGAGCACATGGATCTGCAGGGAAATCCGACACCGGCACTTCTGGCCTATGACGGCATCGCGTTCAAGTACATGGCTCCGAATGCCTTCACTGAAGAGGAATTCCGCTATGTCAGCGAACATCTGCGCATCTTGTCCGGATTCTACGGTGTACTGAAACCGATGGACGGTGTCGTACCGTACCGCCTGGAGATGCAGGCAAAGACGAAGATCAACGGACAGAACCTGTATGGATTCTGGGGTGAGCGCATCTATCAGGAAGTGCTGGATGAAAGCCGGATCATCGTGAACCTGGCATCGGAGGAATATTCCCGCTGTGTTTCCGCGTATCTCACACCGCAGGATACCATGATCACCTGTACGTTCGCTGAGGAGGCAAACGGAAAACTCCTGAGCAAGGGAGTCTACTGTAAAATGGCCAGAGGTGCCATGGTACGCTGGATGGCGGAGCACAATATCGAGGATGTAACACAATTGAAGGAATTCCGGATGCTGGATTACGCGTACAGTGCAGAACGATCCGGGGATACAGAATACGTATTCCTCCGGACAAAGAAGGCATAACGGGATCACGGACCGCAATCATCAGAAATACTTA
>JAFWJP010000023.1 GCA_017514645.1 Solobacterium sp.
ATCATGCGCCATGACGCAGTGATCACCGAGGGCTGGTGGAAACCCTACGGACCGAAGATCCGTCATGGCCTGCAGAGCCATACCAAAACCTATACCGCAACCGCGGTCGGCATTGTCCTGCGGGAAGGAAAACTGAGGCTCGATGAGCGTATCATCGATATCTTCCCGGAAGAAGCACCGGAACACCCTTCGGAGAATCTGCAGAAGCTGACGATCCGCGATGTTCTGTGCATGGGTACGGGCATGGTGGATGACACACCGAATACCGAACACTGGTTGAAGGACTTCCTCGCCCATGACGTGGTCTATGAACCCGGCAAAGCCTTCTTCTACAACAATGCCGGATCGACTCTCCTCGCAGCGATCGTGGAGAAACGCACCGGTGAACGCCTGCTGGATTATCTGAAGCCGCGGCTGTTCGATCTCATCGGCATTGACTATGACAACCTGCGCTGCCTGAACATGGCGGACGGCACTTCGCTCGGTGCTGGCGGAATGTTTGCCACGACCGAGGACAACCTGCGCCTGATGAAGCTCTACAAGGACGGCGGTGTCTGGGACGGCGTGCGCATCCTGGATGAAGACTTTGTACATGACGCCGTGACCAAGCAGAATGACAATGCCACGGAAGCCCTGCACAATCCCACTGCTTACGATAACTTCGTCGGTTACGGCTACCAGCTCTGGATGTGCCGTCCGGAAGGTGTCTACCGGGCAGACGGTGCTATGGGACAGTACACGATCGTCATCCCTTCCGAGGATATGATCATCTCCATCAACGAGACCGCAATGGGACCCACAAACCAGCAGAGGACCCTGGACATCACCTGGGATTTCCTCAAAGCGATCCACGAAGATACGCCGGAAGATCCTGAAGCGTATGAACATCTGAAGGACAAGCTGGAGTCCCTGGCACTTCCGGATGTCCATGTGGAACCGGGAAGCCCGCTGCGGAATGTGATCGACGGACGCGGGATTCACATTGAAACCGGAAAGATCACCCTGCAGAAAGGCTTCATCGGACTGCCGGTGGGGTCCGGGATCACGGATCTGCGCTTTGACTGCGGTGTTCTGGACGTGATGATGACCTATACCGAAGACGGCATTGAAAACAGCGTCGTGATCGGGACAGACGGAGAACGTGCTGTCAATCACCTGAATGAGCCGGAGGATACGATGCAGCTGCTGGCAGCCCATGGCTACTTCGAAGGCGAGGATACGTTCACGGTTCACTTCCGCTGGGTCGAGGCCTGCTTTGAGTATGTCTGGCGCTTTGTCTTCAAGGACGAGGATGTCACGATCACGGAAACCTGGAACAGTATGCTGCCGGAAGATCCGGATGCGGTTCCGGTCACAGGAAAGCTGGAAGAACTGGAAATCGATACCATTCTGTAATACAGATTTCCTGAGACACAAAAAACTCCGGTCTCCCGGAGTTTTCTTTGTGTCCTGTACCTGAATCAGTCGTTTTCCGGACCGTACTGGTCTTCACGCCAGAAGTCATTGGCGAAGAAGGCAGCCTGTTCCTTTGCCCATTCGATGGCTTTCTCAGCCTGGCGGATGGTGTAGTCGCTCAGGAAGTTCTTTGCGGCCTCTTCATCTGTTTCCTTCAGTTTCCGGTACGTATTCTCGACAGCTTCACTCTCTTCCTTCCACTTCTCTTCAATGAGCTGGATGGAAGCCTTCAGTGCTCTGTTCGTCATCGGATAGTTGTACTCGTAAGGAAGCTGAACGGTCTTGATGGCAAACCAGGCTTTGTCCGCGTCAAAGGCATTCTGCTCATCATCCCATTCAAAGTGGGAGGACTGTGCCTGACGGACCGTCGTCCATTCATAACCCTTCGGCATCTTCTTCAGTGCCAGGGCATACCACGGTACATAGGGGTTCGTGCAGGGTTTCGGACCTGTACGCAGAACCTTGAGCAGGTTCAGATCATCATTGAATACGAATACAGAGCTTTCAACGGTAACGTTGTTGCAGATGGAGTTCGCCTCGAAATGACGGTGCGGTGTGATCGTGCCGCCCTTGGACATATCGTACTTCGTGTTTTCACCATGGCTGCGCAGGATCGTCTTGACATCATCAGGGCTGAACTTGCGGTCGGCCTTCTTGGAGAAGATACGGATCTCTTCCGGCGGATATTCAACACCGGTCAGACGCTTCCAGGCGTCCGTGGCTCTCGTCAGGTTGACGAACATAAGCTCCGGCTCCGGTGCCTGATAGGCTTTTGCAAAGTCGAAGTCGCTGTAGTCGCCTTCCTTGGCCGGTGTGTACCAGCCCTGCTCAATGGCGAACGTGATCAGATCCGGTGAAGCATAGTAATTATCCGGATCGTCAAACTTCACTTCGTGGATCGTATAGTGGTTCGGAATGTAGTAAACATGATCATCCGGAACACGCTTGGCAACGCAGCGGTAGCCTCTCGGTACCTGCAGCACCCACGCTTCTTCCTTGTCGGCGATCTGGTAGGAACGGGAAGAAGTATATCCGTATTTCTCAACGAGTTCCGCCGCAACCTTCACGCCTTCCCTGGCTGTATGCGCTCTTTCCGCGATCAGCCTTCTCAGAGCATAGCCTACGTTGTAGTCCTTCCAGTTGTCGTGCTCCGCACCTGTTGCATCACGGCTCTCACGGCAGGCATTCGTCGCAATCGCAACACCGCATTCATTGACGAATGTGTCTGCGAAGGAGATACCGCCCGGGCACTTGACATCCGTCCAGAGATAGCCCAACGTCTCCTCTACCTGCGGAATGATGGCCAGTCCGGTCTCAAACGTTACCATCTCACCCGGTTTATGTTTCATCCTGGGAACGATGTGTGCCTGAGCAATGGAGTGATCATCATCTTCATTATGTCCCATGATCACTTTGCCGGTCGTTGACGCATTCTTGCCGATGATGACGGTACTGCACGCACCGCGCTGAAGGTCCTTG
>JAFWJP010000242.1 GCA_017514645.1 Solobacterium sp.
AACAACAATATATCAATACACCAAAAAATTCAGATCAAACCTTCCGCGTCAAACCGGAACTGGATGCTGCAGAAGAAATCTCCAATATGAAGACAGGTACTGCTCTTGTATCGGTACTTGGTGAAGACGGTGCGCCGACGATCGTTGAAAAGACGAAGATCCTTCCGCCGCGGAGCAGTATGTCAATTGCGAATGCTTCACTGAGGGAACGTGCAATCACCGGTGATTCCATATACGGCAAATATGAACGTACTCTCGATCCTGACAGTGCCTATGAACTCGTTCCGGACATCATAGAAGATGAAGAACGCGTCGAACGGGAACGGAAAGAAGCGGAACTGCAGGCCAAAGCCGATGCGAAAGAAGCAGAACGCCTTGCACGGGAAGAAGAAAGACAGCGATCCAAGGAACAGACCTGGAACGAGCGTATGACCAAGAAGGCACAGAGACGGCTGGAAAATGAACTGCTGAACATCGGTGTCAGGTCAGCCAAGAAAATACTGAAGAGCTTCCTGAAGTAAGCTCTGAACAACTGTGAAAACAGTTGTTTTTCATCCGATGATGAAATACAGCTGTGATAGAATTGGAAACGGAGTGGAACATGACAGTTTTGTTGCGAAATTTTATTGAAGTGCCTGAAGAAGCAGAGGATGCGGAGATCATATCCGTACGTTTTTACCGTCCATCAAACAAAGCTGTATATGGGATCCATACGCATTCCTTCCTTCGCTTTCATGACTATACAGAGATCAAGGAGCGGCTCATTGATCTGACCGGATCGGATACAGAACTGCTGTTTGAATCCGATCTGGATTGTGATGAGCAGAGTGAGGCGGCCAAATATATTGAGTACTGCTGTGAAACATATGAGAGGCTTTACGGGCTTCATAATGTGCCGTGGCGGTATGAACCCCAGGAAAGAAAACTGGTGTTCCTGTACGAAACGGAAACGGCTGCTGATGCGTCTCAGACGGCCATCACCGAGCTGGAAGAAGTTCTGGTACAGCATGGGTTCAGAGGCTGGCACTGTCAGGTACAGACACATGAACAGACACCTGCTCAGATCATGGATGTTGTCATGCCGAAACAGACTGTGCAGAAACCGCAGCAGGAGCAGCGGCCTGTACGCCGGCGCAGAGGACGGAACAAAAAGGAAGAGTACACGGAGATTTCCCTGACGGATATCACCGATCAGATGCGGGATGTACAGTTCGCCGGCAAAGTGTTTGCACTTGAGAACTTCACTGTCCGGGCAACCGGAAAGATCATCCAGTCGCTGTCGGTATATGACGGACATGACGCTGTTATCGTCAAGCGTTTTGAAGGACCGAACTGCACCAAGGAAGAACTGGAATCTGTCAAGGAAGGGATGAAATTCCGCTTCTACGGTTCCGTATCCTACGATACTTATACGAAGGACCTTGTTTTCAATGCGGAAGAAATCGAACCGCTGAGTGAAAAAGGAATTACCGATCCGGCGCCGGAAAAGCGGGTAGAAATGCATGCCCATACAAACATGAGCGAAATGGATGGTGTATGTTCTGCGGAAGAAGTGGTTGAATACGCCTGGAATCTTGGGCATGAAGGAATCGTGATCACCGACCATGCGGATGTCCAGAGCTTTGTCAAGGCATACAACAAAGCCTCATCCCTGAAGAAAAAGCAGCCGGATCGTTCCTTCAAGGTTGGTCTGGGATGCGAAGTGAATCTGGCAAACGATCATCTCAATATCGTCTACAACCTGAATGACTGCCGGCTGGATTCCCTCGAATACGTAGTTTATGACCTGGAAACAACGGGTCTGTCCTGCAAGTATGATTCCATCATTGAGTTCGGTGCTGTCCGTATGCGCGATGGTGCTGTCGTGGATACACTGCAGATGTTTATCCGTCCGCCTGAGCCGATTCCGGCCTATATTACAGCCAAGACTAAGATCACCAATGATATGGTGCGCAGCGCAAAATCGTTCCGGGATGCTGCACAGCAGATCGTTGAATGGATCGGGGATGCTGTACTGGTTGCGCACAATGCATCGTTTGACTACCATTTTCTGAACGAAGAACTGCAGCGGGCCGGTTATCCTAAACTGATGAATCCCGTCATCGATACGCTGGATCTCTCCCGGGCGATCCTGACAGACAGGAGAGCGTACCGTCTTGGCAATGTCGCCAGGAATTACGGTATTTCCTATGATGAAGAAGTAGCGCATCGTGCGGATTATGATGCGGAGACGCTGTCTTCCGTATTCCTGCGTCTTCTGCGTGACGCTCAGAGCAAGGGTGCGGAAACACTGCGTGATCTGCAGTGGAAGGTCCAGGATGAACATGCGTTCCGCAAGGTCCGCCGTTCACATACAACACTGCTTGCACGGGATCTGCAGGGTCTGAAGGATCTGTACCGTCTTGTCAGTGAATCCAATACCAGAACACTGTATCTGGTGTCCAAAGGATCTTCGAAGGAGGGTGCTGAAGTAACGGCAGAGCCCAGAGTGCTTCGCAGTTCAGTTGATAAAGTCCGGGAGCATCTACTTGTAGGTACATCCTGTCAGAACAATGAAGTTTTTGAACTGGCATGTAACGCGGATGATCAGCGTCTGGAACAGGCGATGTCCTGGTATGACTATGTTGAGATCCAGCCTCTGGAGAATTTCACTACATTCTTGGCACTGCAGAATGTGCCCAGCATGGACCGGCTGAAGACCGTGATCCGCCGGATCATTGATACAGCGATCAGACTCAACAAGCCGATCATTGCGGACAGTGATGCCCATTATTGTTCACCGGAAGAGAAGATCTTCCGTGATGTCTATATCATGAGCCAGGGTGTCGGCGGTGTACCGCATCCGCTCTATATCCGCGATGATCTGCTGCGGCAGAAGACACCGAATCCCGATCAGCATATCCGTACGACGGACGAAATGATGGATTCCTTTGCCTGGCTGAATGATGCGGATCTGGTAAGAAAGATCGTCATCGATGATCCGCACAGAGTGTTCTCCCGTCTCGAAGAGATCCGTCCGGTACCGGACGGTACATTCCCGCCGCACATTGAAGGTTCCGATCAAAAACTCCGGGAAGTCTGTTTCCGTACAGCAAAGGAACAGTATGAATTCAACGGGGAGATCCCTCATCAGGTAACAGATCGTCTGAACCGTGAACTGAATGCCATTATCGGTGCCGGCTATTACGTCAACTATTACATTTCCCATCTTCTGGTCAAGAAGTCCAATGAGGATGGTTATGTCGTCGGTTCGCGGGGCTCGGTAGGTTCTTCTTTCACTGCAACGATGTCCGGTATTACAGAGGTCAATCCGCTGCAGCCGCATTATCTGTGTCCTGACTGCCATTACAGTGAATGGATCGATGATCCGGAGGTCAGATCCGGATTCGATCTGCCGGACAAGCGCTGCCCGCACTGCGGCGGGATCATGAAAGGAAACGGACACAAGATCCCGTTTGAAACATTCCTGGGATTCAACGGTGACAAGGTTCCGGATATTGACCTGAACTTCTCCAATGAATACCAGGCGAAGGCTCATGCATTCACCAAGGAGGTGTTCGGTGAAGATCATGTCTTCCGGGCCGGTACGATCGGTACCGTTGCTGAGAAGACAGCTTACGGCTATGTGTCGGGATACTGTGAGAAGATGGGTATCAGCAACATGCGCCGCGTGATGCGTGATTACCTGGCCAAAGGCTGCCAGAACGTCAAGCGTACGACCGGTCAGCATCCCGGCGGTATCATCGTCATTCCTTCGGAGTATATAGCTGAGGACTTCACTCCGGTCCAGTATCCGGCCAATGATCCGTCATCGGAATGGAAAACGACGCATTACGACTTCCATGATATTCATGACAATGTCCTGAAATTCGATATCCTCGGTCACGTCGATCCGACGGCGATGCGCCTGCTGACCAATATTTCGTCGACAGATCCGCTGACGATTCCGATGAATGATCCGGAAGCGCTGAGTCTGTTCTACAGTGATGACGCTCTGAGGGCGGACCCGCGGGTCTACAAGAAGGAGACCGGTGCGCTCGGCCTGCCGGAATTCGGCACCAGGATCACCAGAAGGGTACTTGAGGAGACCCGTCCGCACAAGTTCTCGGATCTTGTCATTATCTCCGGACTGACGCATGGGACGGATGTCTGGGCGGACAATGCCCAGAAGCTGATACAGCAGGGTCATCCGCTCCATGAGGTCATCGGATGCCGTGACGATATCATGACCTATCTTCTGAATATGGGGATGAAACCCATTGATGCCTTTACCATTATGGAGAATGTCCGTAAAGGAAATGTAGCGAAGAAGAAGTGGGGTGCCTGGGAGGATTACAAGAAGCGGATGAAGGAACATGATGTACCTGACTGGTATATCGAATCCTGTGAGAAGATCCAGTACATGTTTCCGAAAGCCCATGCGGTTGCCTATGTACTGATGGCAGTGCGCATTGCCTGGTACAAGGTGCATGAGCCGCACAATTTCTATGTCCAGTATCTGTCACTGCGCTGTGATGCTTACGAGATCGAGACTATGACCCGCGGCATTGAATCGGTGCGGGAACGGATGAGCGATATCTACGAACGGATGAACAACCGGTTTGCAGCGAATGCGGCGACAAACAAGGAAAAGGCCCTGTATGATACGCTGGAAGTCTGTGAAGAGATGTATGCCCGCGGTTACAGCATTGCAAATGTCGACCTGTACCGGAGCGACGCTACCACGTTCCGGGTGGATGAAGAGAATGATCATGTCATTATTCCTCCGTTTACGGTGATCGACGGTCTGGGTGCCAACGTCGCCCGCAGCATTGTTGAAGCCCGCAGCAGGGGACCGTTCCTGTCCAAGGAAGATGTCCTGAAGCGTACACAGGTATCATCGGCTCTTCTGAAGAAACTGGAAAAGATGGGCTGCATTGGTGAAATGCAGGAACTCAACCAGATGTCTTTGTTCTAAAAGACTTGCAAACGTGCATAAAATCATATATATTCAAGACGTCAAGGGAGTGCGGAAGCACTCCTTAATTTATGGAGGAATATGGAAACGATCGAGCGTTTGAAGGAATTCTGCCAGCCTGTATTCGTTGAATGCGGTGTACGGCTGTATAACATGAAGTGGCTTGGATCAGGCAAAGAACGGACCCTGGAAGTCGCGATCATGCGGGAAGACGGAAGTATGGATCTTGATACATGCGCAGTGGTCAGCGACCGGCTGTCGGAGATACTGGACGGTCTGGGAACCATGCAGGACAGCTATATGCTGGAAGTCTGCAGTCCCGGAGCGGAACGTGAGATCAGGGACCTGGAAGAACTGTCTGCCATGGACAAACCCTATGTGTTTATCCGGCTGAAGCATCCCATCAGCAAGAAACTGGAATGGTATGGTACAGTCCTGCAGTATGAAGAAGACAGGATACAGTTCGAATACAAGGACAAGACAGCAGTAAGAACAGCAGAGATAACCGCGGATGATATTGATTATCTGCGGCTGGCGGTCAGATTCTAAAGGAGAGTGATTGAAATGGAATTGAAATACAAGGATATGCTTGCAGCATTGGATGCCATTGAGACAGAGCGGAAGATTCCGGAGGAAGTGGTACTGGATGCCCTCAAGGAAGCTATGTGCAAAGCATACAAGAAAGACGCGGAACTGTCTGATATCGACATTGAAGCAGAGATCAACGAAGAGAGAAAGACAATCGACATCTATCAGATCTATCAGATCGTTGAAGATGTAACGGATGATGAACTTGAGATCTCTCTGGAAGATGCGCGCGAGATCGATCCGGAAGCTGTGATCGGCGGTACCGTACGCCGTTATATCGAAATAACTTCGATGTCACGTGCTGCAGCGTCTCTGGCAAGGAATGTGATCCGCCAGAAGATCCGTGAAGCAGAGAAGGTAGCGGTATACAACGAATATATCAATCAGTTGGATGAGATGGTCATCGGTGTCGTGGAATCCGTCAAGGAGAAGTTTGTTCTGGTCAACCTGGGTAAAACTGTTGCGATGATGCCGAAATCCGCTCAGATACCCGGCGAACGCCTGTATGAAGGTCAGCAGCTTCGGGTTGTGATTACGGAAGTTGCCAAGGATACAAAGGGTTCCCAGGTTCTCGTTTCACGGGCAACTCCGATGCTGGTCAAGAGACTGTTTGAGAAGGAAGTACCGGAAGTCTATCAGGGTATCGTAGAGATCAAGGCGATTGCCCGTGATGCCGGTGACCGTACCAAGATGGCTGTCATGAGCCACAATCCGGAGATCGATCCGATCGGTTCCTGCATTGGACAGAGGGGAAGCCGTGTACAGGAAATCATTGAAGAACTCCATGGTGAGAAGATCGATATCTTCCTCTGGAATGATGATATTGCCCAGCTGGTGAAGAACGCACTGGCCCCGGCTGAGATCGAAGCTGTATTCCCGGGAACGGAAGAGCGCAGTCTTCTTGTCGTTGTTGACAAGGATGAACTGAGTCTGGCAATCGGCAGGCGCGGAAAGAATGCCCGTCTGGCTGTTAAACTGTGCAACCGCAAGATCGATATCAAGACCAGAGAAGATCTGGAAGAGATGGGTCTGGACTTCGAAGAACTGAAGATCCGGGCTGCTGAGGCACGTGCTGCGCATGAAGCGGAAATGGCAAGGAAAGCTGCTGAGCAGAGAGAGCGTGAAGCCCGCGAGGAAGAAGAGAGACGTCTGGCTGCTGTCGCTGCTCTGGCTGAGCAGAAGGCGGCTGAAGAAGTACCTGCGGAAGAAGAGGAATTCATTCCGGAGGAGATGCAGGAAGCTGTCAAGGAGCGCCTCCGTACAGAGATCGCTATGACGACGGAAGAGGAGAAGGAAACTCCTGTTGAAGAAGTCATCCCGGAAACTCCGGCAGAACCTGCAGAAGAGCCTGAAACACCGGCTGAAGAACCGGTACAGGTCCAGGAAGAGCCGGTAAAGGAACCTGCCGCAAAGAAGCGCAAGGTTGATCTGGAAGCTGTAGCTCAGAACAATGAATATGTCTCAACGCTGGAAAAGCTGGCTGAAGTATCCAAGCCGAAGCAGCATACGAAGCGCAATACGCGCAAGCGCAAGAATGAAGAAGAAGAGATCCGTGTCAAGAACAAGGAGCTGGAAGAACAGATCCGCAAGGGTATGAAGACGGATGATCTGATGAAGCCGGTCTATACGGAAGAAGAACTGGAAGAGATCGAAGAGCGTCAGCGTGAAGAAGAAGAAAGCATGTATGACTTCGATTACGATGAGTACGAAGACTACTATGACGAGGATCTGAAATAATGCCGAGAAAGATTCCGATGCGCAGATGTGTAGCGACCGGAGAGCAGCTCCCCAAAAAGGAGCTTCTCCGGATCGTCAGAACGCCGGAGGGTATTCCTGCAGTTGATCTGACAGGGAAAGCAAACGGAAGGGGTGCATATCTGAAAAAGGATCCCGATGCAGTGCAGAAGGCCAGAAAAACAGGAATCCTGGCAAGAGCTCTGGAGATCCAGATTCCCGATTCCTTCTGGGATGAAATCATGAAAGCCGTGAAATAACGGCAAGAAGGAGCAGATTCGAGACAAAAGAAACGGAGGTGGCTGAATGCCCAGAAACAACGGTAGACCAGGAGGGAACAGGAACCGTTCCCGTAAGAATAATAACAATAACAGGAACAATAACAGGCCGCAGCAGAACAACGCACCGCGCGGTAAGGCAAATGACATTACAGCGATTACCTATTCCGACGGAATCACGGTCGGTCAGCTGGCCCAGAAGTGCGGAAGATCTGCCGGTGACGTCATCAAGGTTCTGTTCATGGAAGGCATCATGGTAACCATCAACAGTGAGCTGACGGATGATATGGTTGAGACTGTATGCCTGTCCTATGACATTGAACCGACAAAGGTCGCTGAAAAGGAAGAGGACAGCCTGGAAGACGATGAGGAAGATGCAGCAGAAGATCTGAAGGAGCGTCCGCCTGTTGTCACGATCATGGGACATGTAGACCATGGTAAAACGACATTGCTTGATTCCATCCGCAAGACCAAGGTCGCATCCGGAGAAGCCGGCGGTATTACGCAGGCAATCGGTGCATACCAGGTTGAGATTGACGGCCGCAAGATTACCTTCATCGATACACCGGGTCACGAAGCATTTACAGCGATGCGTGCGCGCGGTGCCAAGGTAACCGATATTGCGGTTATCGTTGTTGCGGCGGATGATTCCGTTATGCCGCAGACACGGGAAGCAATCGACCATGCAAAAGCCGCCGGTGTTCCGATGATCGTAGCCGTCAACAAGATGGATGTTCCGAACGCAAACCCGGACAGAGTCAAGAGTGATCTGTCCGAACTGGATGTCATGCCTGAAGAATGGGGCGGAGATACGATTTTCGTTGAAACATCCGCCAAGACCGGTCAGGGTGTCATCGATCTTCTTGAGACGATCATTACACTTGCCGATGTCCAGGAACTGAAGGCCAATCCCGATCGTATCGCTACCGGTACGGTAATCGAAGCGAAACTGGATAAAGGACGCGGTCCTGTGGCAACGCTGCTGGTACAGAAGGGAACCCTTCATCAGGGTGAACCTGTCGTAGTCGGTACCTGCTTCGGAAAGGTCCGCCGAATGACGGATGAAGACGGTCACGAACTCAAGACAGCCGGACCGAGTACACCTGTTGAGATCATCGGTCTCAATGATGTTCCTGAAGCCGGTGATACATTCCGCGCCTATGAAAATGAAAAGGAAGCCAGAGCACTGGCTGACAGAAGAGCCCGCAAGAAGATCGAACAGATGCGCCGCAAGACAAGCGCGATGAGCCTGGAAGATCTCTCCAGGGAGATTGAAGCCGGTGAGATCCAGGAGATCCCGGTCATCGTCAAGGCTGATGTTCAGGGTTCGGCGGAAGCGGTCAAGTCTTCGCTTGAAAAACTGGATGTCAAGGGTGTCAAGATCAACGTCATCCACAGTACAGAAGGTGCGATCAGTGAATCGGAT
>JAFWJP010000243.1 GCA_017514645.1 Solobacterium sp.
ATCCACAACATTGAGCATCAGCCCCTGTTCCAGCAGTTCATCCATGTATCTTCCTTCCCCGACAAAGACGATCCGCTCATCCCTCTCAAGAAGCGGGAACCTGTGCCAGTACATCCTTGCGCAGATTTCATAGGGATTGAACAGCGTCAGATTGTCCGGCAGTTGATCCGGTTCATACATGCTCAGGCAGTACACTCTGCAGTCCAGTCCGCTCAGCGCGGCTGCTGTACGGCTGTTCTGGAAATCATGTTCGCTCATGCAGAATACCGAAGCTTCCGTGCCCGGCGCTTTACGCTCGATCAGTTCTTCCGGCGGCATTGTTGTGGCGATCCCCGCAGAAGAACTTGATTCCCCGCAGAAGAAGATCAGACCGTCCAGCCTGCGCGCCAGTGTTTCCGCTTCTTCGGACCTGTCCACGAAAATGTACAGCGGCCTGCGGCGGTTGTTTCTCAGGAGCCACAGAGGATACACCTTATCCCTCATCAGCAGTACACAGGAACTGATGATCAAGGCAAGAACACCCAGGCTCAGCAGCTGGAATACCGCACCGATGATCCTGCCTCCCGCTGTGACCGGATACAGATCGCCGTAGCCGACGGTTGTCATCGTTGTCAAAGAATACCAGACCGCTTCCGCCCAGGTATGGATCGTCGCGTCCGGCGCAGAGGCTTCCGCAGCCCGCAGCAGTACCAGCAGGATCACATATACTGCCAGAATCCCGGCAGTATACAGTATTTTCCGATTACTGTTCTTCATTCTGCACCTCTCTGATCATTCCGGGGATCATACGTATATTATCAATGTCCATCTTTTTATAGTCCCTGCGGATCCCGGTATACTGCGCTTCCAGTTCCGCAAGGCTGTCCAGCTGATCCCAGTCTGTCATACAGGCATGTCTGCGGTTCACATCATCCTTGGTAATGCGGATCAAGGAAGCAGCCCCTTCTGCTTTCTGTTTCCGGTACCGTTCGCCCCGCTGACGTATTTCCTCTTCCGTCATGCGCTGATAGCCCATGCAGGCATGGAACGCCCACCAGCGCAGGTGTTCCGTCTTTCCGAGTACGTTCAGGGTATCCGCGCCTGGTTCAAACCCGTTCCTGAGCACATCTTCCCGGGATGTACCGCACGAGAACAGCACGGCATCCATGAAGTCCGCGCTGGCCCGGCAGCTCATCCGGCTGAAGTAATCGCAGTCCTTCCAGTCCTCTTCGACGCTTCTGCCTTCTTCCAGGTGATACTGATGGTTCAGGATCATGGCCATCCGATCCATCTTCTCGTGGTCCAGGATCTCCGGGGAAAGCAGACGGGTCAGGGTCGTAATGCCTGTTTCATAGGAGAAGCGGCTCACACCGGAAGCGGAGCACTGTACAATGTCCGCTTTGGATCCCGCGTCCCGCAGGAACTCCGTCAGTTCACCGGCGATTTCGTTGTTTTCCTTTTCGTTTCCGGTGCATACCGCAATATAGTTCAGCGTACTGCGTTTTTCATACAGGTAGTTGTAGAAGGAGATGCTGCGGGCGTTCTCTTCCCGGAATTCCACGTTGAAATCCTGCTGAATACCGGGATAGCGGTAGTTGAAGCTGCCGGAGCGCGCGTTGTACGAGTCCGCAATGACAACCGCATGGAAGCGGCTTCCGCAGAACTGGGCGTTCATCAGCAGACTGCGCAGAGCAGCCTGTCCGACATTGCCGAAGCCGATCACCACAGCCTCAAAGTTCTCCTGTGCAGTACCGTCTTCCCCGAAGGTCATGGTCCGGTACGGCGGATAGGTCCGCACCATCAGGCGGGCTGCCAATTCCGCACGGTCGAACGCAAATACGGAGCCGTATCCGTAAACGTTCCTATTTTCATCATTCTGCAGCGTGCCGGCTGCGTATGCGTCGTCCGTGATCAGGGTCAGTCTCGTTTTCTCCGGCATCACCTGCAGCTCTTCAGCGACTCGCAGAGCTGCTTTGCGTACTTGATGTTCCGGCCGGGATCTTCGTCCAGACAGTATACCTGCAGCTTCCGGTTTCCCCGGTGCATTCCTGTCCTTCGCACGAAGTCTTCATCCGCCTCCCGGGCAGAAGGATCGGAGAACAGAATACTGCCCATACGGACGATCTGCCCTTCTTTATCATTGGAAGCACTGCCGGCGAACACAACGACATTGTCCTTGGTCTGCAGCTTCTCGGCAAAGGCTACCGAATCATCATTCACTCCGTAGATCAGATAGATGTCCTTCCGATTGATCAGCGCCAGGTTCAGCACTTTCAGCAGCCGTGAGCCGATGGTCGTCAGTACTGCACTGGCGGTGCAGTACAGCGCTGTCAGGTGCACCAGGTAGATGAATACCTGCGCAGCCGGGTTCTGGAACGCCGGCGCAGCACTGACAGCACTGATTTCATTTCTCCCCAGGAACATGCAGAAAACGGAAAACAGCGCCCGCATGATTGCCTGCGGAATACTGCGGTAGATCACCGAATACCCGTATCCGTAGATGCAGGCACCGGAAACAGCCGCAAAGAACAGCAGCCAGCCTGATAACTTCGCATTGATCTTAGGCTGGAAGCCCAGGGAAACAAGTACGAGCAGAAACAGTATCCCTGTCAGAACAACCACAAAAAGCGAAACCATCCCGTGTTCCTCCGAATCGTATCTACACTGAAATAGTAACATATCCCGAAATCCGTTTCACCTGTTCAGATGTTACGGAAACCGCATTATTGTGCGGCTTCCGGACAGTACTGCGATGGTTTTTCCTGCGTACGGACAGTAAAAAGGGCGGCTGTGCATCCAACCGTCCTTCCTTGTGTCACAGGGTATTACTCTACATCCTTCCATTCCGCATCATACACATGATGCGATTTCTGCTTTTCCGGCGGAGGCAGCTGCATGTAGTCGCTGTTGTAGAATCCGCTCAGAATCTCATCATACCGGGCAGGAATCTGAAAAGTATACTCTTCAAAGGGTACTTTAATGTACTCCGAGAACCATTCTTTGTGCAGGATTTCCTTGAGTCCGTTGTGCGCCGCGCATACAAAGCCGACATACTGCGTCATTTCCGGTCCTTCAAAGCGCCGGCATGTCTCATCCAGTTCCTTGATCAGCTGCGGGCGGATCCCCTTCGGCGCCATGGCTTTGAGAACAGCGATGACAGCATTCTTGTACCAGGCACGTTCCTTGATGATCTTCCAGTTCTGCACATCGATCCGATGACGGATCTCCATCGTGTCTTCGAACAGCTTTCCGGCTTCCTCCATAGTATCTCCGGCGTTGTCCAGCGGGAAGATATCCAGATAAATGCCCAGTTCCAGCTCGGAGTCCGCGGCTTCCCGCAGGACCGTGCCTGTATGATGCAGCTTGCCGGAGGAAACATACAGGTCCGGTTCTTCGTGATACGTTACGAATTCATATTCCGGACGGGTCTTCTCCTGCGGATACAGTTCCCGGAACCGTTCATAGTCCCTGCGCGGCATACCGACATCAATGTCGTCATCCCAGGGTATAAAGCCATGATGGCGCACCGCACCCAGCATGGATCCGCCGGTGAGGAACCAGTCCAGCTGATGGGCATCGCAGAATGCCGCAAAGTCCACCAGCATTTCCAGCATGATCCTCTTCTGCTCTTCGAGTCCGATCTTCTTCATTTCCAGTATGCTTTCTCCAGCTCTTCCTTGAGCACTTCTTCATCCAGATAGGGGTAGAGATTGGAATAGGCAGGCATACGGAATGTCCCGTCCGGATTGGCGATGGAACGGATTCTGGGCTGGATGTCCAGACCGGTCTGTACCTTGACCTCGCAGATCACCGGTCCTTCGCTGTCCAGTACACTCCGTATTGTTTCTTCCATCTCTGCCGGATCTTCCAAGTGAACGAACTTCAGCCCGTAGGCTTCCGCAATCCTGCCCAGTTCTGGAATCGGAACACCCTTCTCGATATCCGCACCGAACGGTGGTTTGATATTGTAGCCGCCCTGGGACATCCGAATGAATTCGTAGCCATCATTTGAAAGTACGAAAAGCTTCAGCGGCACCTGGTATTTCACCAGCGTAGCGAATTCCTGGATGTTCATCTGCAGGCTGCCGTCGCCGGTGAAGCAGATGGTACGGCTCTTTGTACCGTTTGCCTGTGCATGCCCGATCGCTGTCGCCCAGAAGCCCATAGCGGAAAGGCCGCCGGAGATGAATACCCGCTGTCCTTTCTTCACCTGCCAGGTCTGCGCTGTCAGGCTGCAGGAAGAGCCTGTATCCGCTGCCACGATGTCGTTTTCGCCGGCAAGCGTGGTTACGGTATGCAACAGATGATACGGATTGATCACATCGGTCCGGAAGTATTCTTCATGCATGATGGGATATCTCTTCTTCCAGTCCCTGCAGCAATCACACCAGTATCCATGATCTGCTTTGATGTTCTCCTTCTCCAGTTTTTCCACTGCCTGGCTCAGGAAGTCATACAGATCCCCTTCGATGGTGACATCGATCGGAACGCCGTACTTCACCAGCTCTGCCGGGTCGCATTCCACAAGGGTCTTGTGCGACTGATTGGAGAAGACCTCTACATTGTATCCCGTTGTATTCGGTGCCAGATGGCTGCCCAGAATCAGCAGTTCATCACAGGTCTCGAGCGCAAAGTGGGACGGACGGCTGCCGTGCGTCCCGCACCTGCCTACAAAATACGGACTGTCGCTCTCTATGGTATCAATGCCCATCCGGGAATTGACCACCGGCAGGTCCAGCCGTTCTATGAACCGATGGAACAGTTCTGTGCTGCCGGACAGGCGGATGCCCTGTCCCGCAAGCACCAGCGGCCGTTCGGCCTTCATCAGCCGCTCCAGCACAGCCTGTACGGTATCTGCCGGAATGGTTTCTGCCCCAAAGGCCTCCTCAGGCGGGTAGGCGCAAGGGCACGACGCGCCCTGGATGTTGATGGGGATCTCAATGCATACCGGTCCCGGACGCCCCGTGGAGGCCGTATGATACGCATCCACGATGACTTCCGCGGTCTTTGCCGGATCATCCAGCAGCCAGTGCTTCTTCGTTACCGGTTCCATCAACGGTCCGGTCTTGACATCCTGGGTGCCGTACTGCCGGATGGGATGGTCCAGCTCATAGTGTACATGCGCAGAGTTCGAGTTTCCGGTGATCAGAATGACCGGGGAAGAATCGGTATAGGCCTGGGCCATGCCCGTAATCGTATTGGTCAAGGCCGGTCCGTTGGTCACAAATGCCAGTCCGGGCTTTCCGGATACCCTTGCGTACCCGTCCGCAGCCATGACCACGGCCTGTTCATGGTTCATGAAGGTATAGTGGAATTTCTCTGCCGCGCTGAGGGCCTTGCAGATCCACAGCGCAGCACCGCCTACGATGACATAAGCCTGCTCGATTCCCTTATCCTCGAGGTATTTCACAATGTATTCCGAAACATTCATGATCTTTTCTCCTGTTCCAGGACATAGATCAGCGCCTTGAACAGCATCAGGTCTTCTTTGGAAGTAATCTTGAAGTTGAAGTCTGAACCACGTACAAACCATACACGGTGACCGCACTCGATCAACAGTGTACAGGTCGCAACAGACCCCGTGATTCCCTTCGCCTTCGCTTCCTCGTGCAGTGCCAGCATGTCTTTCAGACTCATCGTATGGGGCGTCTGCGTCCGGTACAGCGTTTCCCGGTCATAGCTGACAACAGAACTGATCTTGTCCGGCGTCTCCAGCATTGCTTCCTTGCAGTCGATTGCAGTAATTGCGTTTCCGTGCAGTCTGCAGGTTTCAATGTTCGCACTGATGATCTCCGGCTCCAGATACGGACGTGAGCCATCCTGTACCAGAACAATATCCTCCGGACTGCATTCCTCCGCAATGACCTTCAGTACGTTTTCAATGGATTCCTGACCTGTCTTTCCGCCTCGTACAATACCCTTCAGTTTTGTAATGCCGAACTGCTTGGCATAAAGATCCATGAATCCTTCCCAGCCTTCCAGACACGCAACATAGATCGCGTCGATTTCCGGATGTCTCTGGAACGCTTCCATGGTATAGATGATGATCGGCTTATCATAAACATTGATAAATTGTTTCGGTACGATCTGGCCTGTTCTGGTCCCGATACCTCCGGCAGTAATCAATGCAATGTTCATAAATGTGTCCTGCCTTTCTTTGTTAGTTTCATTATACGGTTTCTGTATGCTGTATGCTAATCCCTCTGCGAATCAGGCAAATTCCTCTATAGTACAGCAGACGCTTCCACTCTGCCGCTCTTTTCCTGTTCTGCCTGTACGGTGATGACCGTACCTGCCGGTGCCCGGACGATCCAGGTGAGTTTCTTTCTCGCCGGTGCGTTCGCCATTGTGGAATAGTTCCCGTAGGCAAACGGTCCGGTAACGGTACGGCTGTAGTCGGACAGATTTCCGGCATCCGTGCAGGCTTTTCCGGAGAGGATCTCTGCCCCTTCCAGTGTGACTTTGACATGCTTGTCGATCTCCAGTTCTGCCGCATGATCCGTGATGAACGTCGGCAGATAGCCGGTATTGCCGATGACCGCAGTTACTTCATAGAGACCTTCTCCGCATGCCTTCACCTGCAGCGGTTCCACACACAGCTTCGGCAGCGCCTGTACAAAACGCAGATAGAACCGCATAACCATGTCCAGAAGTTCTTCCAGCCGGTCACACGGCGCGTTCTGCTGGGTAAACTTGTAATTGAAGCCGCCGATCTCCACATCACCGAACGTTTCATGACGGAACGGTCTCCAGTCCAGATAATCCTGCGGCTCATGTTCCCTGACCCACTTCATGCAGGCATTGAACCGGTTGATACCATCATACGGATCATCCGTGCGCTCATTTCCCCATTTCAGCGGTGCACCGGCCTTGTTCGCCAGATCCCACAACTCAATCGTATATGTCAGGATCCCCTGTGTTTCATAGCACCAGTCGTCAAAGGCTCCGGAATCCGGATGATCCTTGTCCGTGACATAGGCGTCATACAGATTCAGGATGACGTAATCCAGCAGTTCCTTCCCTTCTTCCGCAATCTGACGGAACGCCTTCCGGTCGGCAGCGCTCATCGTCATCTCGCTTCTCGTTCCCGGCGGATACAGGATCATTCCACCGCTGGTGTGGTTGGTCGAGATTGCGCCGATGTTGGGATGAGAGATCACCCAGTCCGCCAGCGCCCTGGTCTCCGGATTGCTCAGGGGATATTCACCGGCCCCCTGCTGACGGTTTTCCGGGAACCACCCGAACGGGAAATTCCGGTTGAAATCCGAGGACCAGTCCGGCCGTTTCCGTTTGAGGTTTTCGTCCCCATCGTAAGGTTCCAGAACCCCTTCCGGATAGATATCGTAGAATGTCCCTTCCGCGTCTACGGGCTTCCGCAGCGTCATTTCACCGTTTTCATCCAGTTTCCAGGCCCCGTAGGGTGTCGGGATGCGCATCATGCGGATCACACCGTCCTGATCGAGGTCTTCTTCCCGGATCCCGCCTTCCTTGGGATTGTGCACCCGGTTGACAGAGCGCACGGTATAGGGTGTGGTCAGGTAGGCTTCCGCTCCGTCCGGAGAGATCCGCGGAATGATATAGACCGTCGTTGTGTCCAGCAGACGGGTAATCGTTTCATCTTTGCCGTAGCCGGTCAGAAAGGCGTCCATTGCGTACATTGCGGCCATGGATCCGGTGACTTCGCCGGCATGGGTGTTTCCGTCGATCTGGAAGCCGGGCTTCGTTTCCGGCGCTCCCGTCTCCCGGTTTGTCAGCGTAACAGCGTACAGTATGCGTCCTTCCGGTGTTGTACAGATCGATTCCGCGCTGCACAGCCCCGGAAAGTGTTCCGTAAAGTAATTGATCTTTTCGCACAGCTCCTCATAACGGTAGTAATGATCATAGATAAAGGTTGTTCTCATGGTGCTTCCGCCTCCGTTACCGTTACTATGATAACATTTGCGGCAGAAGGGATTGACAGCCAATTTATATTTGATAAAATATAATTGCTTAAAATTAGAGGAGGCTAACTATGTCAATCTACGATTATTCCGTAAAGAACACCTTCGGCGAGGAAATCTCCCTCGACAACTACCGCGGCAAGGTCATGGTCATTGTCAATACCGCTACCGGCTGCGGATTCACGCCTCAGTATGAAGATCTGGAAAAACTCTACGAAGACTTCCATGACAAAGGTCTGGAGATCGTCGATATTCCGTGCAATCAGTTCATGGGACAGACACCGGGTTCGGATGAGGAGATCCATGAGTTCTGCACGCTGCACTACAATACCCAGTTCCCACAGATGACCAAGAGCGAAGTCAACGGTGCGAACGCCCTGCCGGTCTATGCATACCTGAAGGAGCAGAAGGGCTTCACAGGCTTCGGCAAAGGTCCGAAGGCCCTGATGATGAAGGGCTTCACCGCAACAAACGACAAATCCAACGGCTGGGCAAAGGACGATATCAAGTGGAACTTCACAAAGTTCGTCGTTGACAGGGAAGGAAACGTCGTTGCGCGCTTTGAACCGACACAGGACATGGCGGAACTGAGAGCCTGTGTAGAAACACTGCTGTAAAGGAGTACGGACGATGAGCAGATACGATATTGCGATCATCGGGACCGGTCCGGGCGGACTAGAAGCCGCAATTACCGCGACAGTACGCAATAAATCAGTTCTTCTGGTGGGTTCGCCCGCTTCCAGCGAGAAAGTATACAAGGCTCATACGATCCAGAACTATCTCGGTCTGCCGGAAGCCGGCGGAGAAACCCTGCAGAAGGCATTCCTCGGACATCTGGACCAGATGGGCATCAAGATCACGGAAGACCGCATCATCGCGGTATACAACATGGGTGACTACTTCGGCCTGCAGGGGCGGGAAAACGTCTATGAAGCCGAAACCGTGATCCTGGCGACCGGAGTTGTTGCGTCAAAGCCGTTCCCCGGAGAAGAGGAATTCCTCGGCAGAGGCGTCAGCTACTGCGCTACCTGCGACGCAGCCCTGTACCGCGGCAAGAAAACCGTTGTGATCGGCTTCTCCCCCAAGGAAGAGGAAGAAGCGGACTTCATGAACGAATACGCTGCCGAAACCATCTACATTCCGATGTACAAAGGCGATGTCAAGGTACGTGACGGTGTACAGGTCATGCGGGTTAAGCCCAAATCCATTGAAGGGGCCTTCAAGGTCACAAAACTCGTAACCGGGGAAGGCGACATTGAAACAGACGGCGTGTTCATCCTGCGGGACGCCATCGCACCCGGAATGCTGATTCAGGGACTGGAGACGGACGGACCGCATGTCAAGGTAGACCTGCAGATGAGAACAAGCATGGACGGTGTTTATGCCTGCGGAGATATTGCCGGTACACCGTATCAGTACATCAAAGCAGCCGGACAGGGAAACACAGCAGCGCTGTCCGCGGTCAGTTATCTGGCGGAAAAGGCCCGCAGGCACTAGGTGAATCTATGAAACCGGATTCTCCCTGCCTCGAAAACATGCTGTGTTTTCCGCTCTACGCTGCCTCACGCAAGGTCATCAACTACTACACACCGCTGCTGAAACCCTTCGGACTGACCTATACCCAGTACCTGGTGCTGATCGTACTCTGGGAAACCGATGGTCTGACGATCGGTGAGCTGTGCCGGAAACTGTATCTGGACAGCGGTACGATCACCCCTATGATCAAGAAGATGGAAAAGGAAGGGCTGGTCGAACGTCACCGCTGTGAACAGGATGAACGCTCTGTACGGGTATCCCTGACCGATAAAGGAAAAGACCTCGAGGAGAAGCTCATCGAGGTTCCGGGAAAGGTTGCCGTACAGCTGCACATTGACCCGCAGGACGCCCTGCAGATGTACCAGACTCTGTATACAATACTGAACTGAAAGAAAACCTCCGTATCGTTATCACAGTATGAACGATCTGGAGGTTTTTAATTTAGTTCTGTTCAAGAAACCGGTCGATCTGCCAGATATATCTTGCAATCCAAGACGTCGTAGGTTTATGCGGCACCGGTTCATGCTTGTCTATATCGAATTCGACATGGACTTCTCCTGTACTCGTCTCGTATGCAAGTTTTCCTTCTTTATAAAGCCGGTACTTTGTTCCGTTCTGCAAAACCACAAAAAACGGTTCTCCTGTTTCTTTATCCGTCTGCCAGGCCGATTCAGGAAGATCCAGCGTATATACATAACCGGCAGACTTCGTCAGAGTGACCGCATTGACGACTGCCTCGGCATCCCTCTCTCCAGCGTAGTATAGGTTTGCGTCCGGTCCTCCTGCTGAGACAAGATAGATTTCGGCGCAGCCATAAAAGAACCTGCCTTCTCCGTCAATGTCTTCGTCCCATTCTGCTGCCTGCTCCTCGGTTACACCGTTGCTGTCTGTATAAACCTTGGTGTAATCAACATGGACCCGCATCACAAGATCCTTGTCAATGATATACTCGTTCTTCGGTGATAATATAATGTACTCGCTGTAGTTTCCCGTCTGTTCGCCAAAGGCATCTGTTTGATAGACTCTTTCTTTTGACCATTCAAAATACTCTTCCCAGTTCTCCGGCGTTACTTCGTAGTACGTGATATGGTTTCCCAGTTCTGCAGCGTCAATTTCAAGCGCTTTTGATTCAGCTGAGCCACACCCAGCAAGCAGAACAACGCTCAAAACGGCGGCCGTAATCTTCTTCATATGCTTCTCCTGTTCCGAATAAGATTATATATGTTCTACCGGCGATACAGGCTGTTGTTTTAGAAATAAGTATCCACCGGCTAAGCCGGTGGTATTTCAGTGGTATTTCATATGCGGGCATAGCCCTGATCTCAAAGCTGCGCTTTACAGCGCAAATGTGGTCTGCGCAAGCATATTA